>JAOUKG010000132.1 GCA_029882725.1 Cyclobacteriaceae bacterium | reverse complement strand
GGTAAGGTTGAATTAATATTTATCTCTACGTCTTCATTTAAACTCAAATTATCGATAGTAAGTTCCAATAAGTTTTTAAAATCCACTTGTTCAAGTATTACATCAATTCTTCCAATACGAGAATACTCCAAAAGTCCATCAATAAATCCATTAAGCCTCCTAACTCGTGACTTCAGCATGTCAAAATTTTCCTTGACGTCATCACTTAAATCAGGAATATCATCTTCAATAAACTCAACCATCGTATTTATTCCCCGTAAGGGTGCTTTTAGATCATGAGAAACAATGGTAGCAAAATTATCCAGCTCTGCATTCCGCTTTGCCAAAGTCTCCTCCGCCGTTTTTTGTTGGGTAATATCATGACGAATGGCGAGGTATTCATAGAGTTTACCTTTATTATCGAAAAATGGAATAAAAGTGGAACTCACCCAATAAAACCGACCATCTTTTGCTCTATTTTTAATTACTCCATTCCAAATTTTTCCGGACGCTATGGTTTTCCACATATCCACAAAAAATTCACGAGGATGGTATCCTGAGTTTACAATTCGGTGATTTTGACCCATTAACTCATCATAAGAGTAGCCGGAAACTTCTACAAATTTGTTGTTTATATAGGTTATTGTACCTTTTAAATCCGTAATAGAGACGAGAGCAGATTCATCTAAAGCAATTTTAAATCTTTCCAACTTATTTTCTATAGCAGAAATCTCTTCACTTACAATTTTACTATTGATCAATGTTGAGCAAGAACTTAAAAAAGGTTCTAATTCGCGAAGTAACCTTTCATTATACCCATCCTTACGGTTGGCCATTCCCACCATTCCCACCATTTTATTTTCAAATTTAATGGCTATACCCATAAATTTATCCAATGGAGGATGTCCATGAGGAATCCCTGAAGCTTCAGGATGATTAGGGGCATCATTGGTGATCAGGTTTTTTTCATTTTTTATTACCCACCCAAATAATGTCTCCAAATTGTGAAATTCCAATCCATCAGGAGCTTTTTCCTTATAAAATTTTGTGGTTTCCTCATTCCAGGAAATATCAGTAATGGCGTAGGTTTTTAAGTATTTCTCTTGTTTTTCATTTTTCAATACTCTACCAATAAAACCATATTCACTGCCGGTTAAGGATAGCAGTATATCCAATAAATTAGAAAATAGTTTATCGAATGGAAGGTTGTCCTTGATAAAATTAATGTGTATTGAATGCAATGATTCAAGAAGTTTTAAAGGATCAAGAAGGGGCTTTTCCTTAGGTTTAGTATTCATATTTCTTCAAATTCATGGAGGGTTAAGAACAAAAAAATCTTACTGAATAAAAATTCTTCCTTCAAATTTAATGTTTTCAAATAGATATCTTAGATAAAAGAAATATATTAATAATTACAATGTGTCGTTGTAGTTATTAATATATGAAATTAGACGCTTCGAGTTTAAAGTCAACCCATAAACTGAAGGATTTGTATTGAGTAAATTAACCATTTTAGGTATCCGTAGATAGCATGTGTTTACTACATAAAAGGCGTTATTAAGCCCCATTGATGAGCTGGTAGATGAATGTTCTGTTAATTTCTGTTTCTGAACGAACATCTGAAATAGGTATAAGGAAAGCCATGGGTGCAAAAAAGTCTGATATCCTGTTACTCTTTCTATCAGAGTCTATATCTGTTTCAGGTTTTGGGAGTCTCATAGGCCTCCTACTGGGCATGGCTCTTACTTCCCTCATAATCCCAATTGTTAAACATTACGTGGATATTCCTTTTTTTCAAGCAGAATATACCTTTAATACTTTATTAATTATCAGTTTAGTTGCACTCGTAATTGGAATAGTATTCGGCACCTATCCAGCCCATAGAGCAAGCAAACTTAATCCAATCGATGCGATACGAAGAGAATAGGCTCGCTGTTCACAACCTTCCTTCAATTTCTTCCACAATAAAAAACCCGTCATCGCCCAATTCCTGATACAATGGCATAAAAATCATCCCACTTTCCTTAGCAAGGATCTCTCCCTTTCCGTCCTTTGCAAGTATTTCCCCTTTTTTCACCTTACTAAAATTGGTATAACCCGGATTCATAATAAACTGGTCTCCGGAATGAATTTTATGCCTGTACAGTACCGAAACTTTGTGGGGAAGTTTATGTATAAAAGATTCTAAAATCTGATCATATTTTGAGAATTCATGGTCCTTTCGTCTTTCAACCATACCACTGGCATAAATAATTTCCCATATACCCGAAGTGTGTAAATTAAGAGCCCTCTCACTACCTATTAAACCACCCTCAAAAGCAAAAGACACAAAATTACGATGATGCATATATTCCAAAAGTGTTCCTTCAAGGTATTTCTCCAAATCAACTATTATAGGCAACCTAAGAGATTTTACAACCGGATGATCGGCCTCATCTTGAGGGATTACTACAAAATTTCCGTTATCGGAAGATGTAGCGTGTAAATCCACCAAAATGCGTGTACTGTAATCTCCTGTTGAGTGTTTTTCAATTTCTCCCAAAAGCTCCAATAATTCCAAATCCTCTGCCTGCAAAACAGAACCTTGAATATTCCCTTTGCGTTCACTCACAAAAGAATCCGTCCAACACCGATTGAGATCATAATCGAGGTACCTTATATTTTTTTCGTATGCCCTGGTATTTCCTAAAATACCTACAATTTTTCCTTTATTCTGTATATCCCATTCTTCCAGCGATCGGAATACATTTTCAACTGCAAACACTCCCGTGGTTTCATTTCCATGAACGGCACCCAACAAAATCAATAAAGGGCCCGGCTTTCCGCAATCTCTTACTCCTAATAATCTATTCATCCTTCTTATTCGATTCTTCCAATACTTTTAACAAAGTTTTTGTAATGCCTAAAAAATTTCCCTCTGTAACTATTCCCACTAATTTGTCTTTCTTCACAACCGGTAAACATCCTATTTTATGTTCCCGAAACAAGTACATAGCATCAAAAACAGTCGACTCTGGTGAAATTGTAATAGGGTCTTTTATCATCAAGTCTTTTACTTTCTTCTCTTCCATGCCTGTTTCTTTGTTTCTATCAATAAGATATCGCATCAAAATTCTACTTGAAATCAATCCAATTAACCTTCCCTTTTTATCTTCTACAGGCGTGAATCTTATTCGTTGCCAATCCATCATATCCACCACCAATTCAGGAATGTCATCTTTATGTACCGTAAACAAATCGGTGGTCATAAATTCTTCCACCAATATTCCGGTAGGATGCCATTTTTTCATATCCCTGATTTTGGCCAATTCCCATTTATGAACAGGTATTTTCATTGATTGAAATGTATGCATGTTGGCTGTCAGTGCCACGGGTATTTCCTCCTTACCTAAATCCTCCTTTACCAGGGCCGAAAAAGAATTCAACAACCAGGTAGAACCATTTTGTCTTATCGTATTTCTCTCCTCGATAATCCCCAGATAACGATCAATATCAGAACTATTTATTCCCTGATTTTCCAACCCCTCCCTGGCAATTGGAAGTAATTCTTTTTTAATTAATTCAGAAACGGGATATTTTTTTCCATTTATCCA
Organism: Cyclobacteriaceae bacterium; assembly: GCA_029882725.1. Classification (GTDB taxonomy): domain Bacteria; phylum Bacteroidota; class Bacteroidia; order Cytophagales; family Cyclobacteriaceae; genus JAHEMU01. Next base: position 3,407 of record JAOUKG010000132.1, on the reverse strand, counting down.
TTTTAGCTCCGTATCCATACCTTTAAAAGCGGCCGAAATGAAATTGATACGCGCGTCATCGAAATCCATTAGTCTGTGTACATTTGGATAGTAATCTTCGAATACCGACATCATACCTAACCAAAATGCAGAGTTGGCCACCTCATCCACTACCGTGGGTCCACTGGGTAAGGTGCGGTTTTCAATGCGGAGATGAGGCTTTCCATCACTACTTATACCATAACAAGGCCTGTTCCAACGATAAACAGTACTGTTATGCACAGATAATGCTCCCAATTTTGGGATCCGGCCTTCTTTTACCTCGGCCAAACTATTATCCTTATTTTGTGTCATAAGCATAATCCTAAAACGAGCCACATCCTCCTTGTAAAGTTCCAAAACACTATTCTCCAGCCATTTATTTCCAAACATTACCCTGGGGGACCTATCCCTCAAATGCTCGCTCGACCGACGTGTATCTATGGATTGCTGAAACAATGCAATACGGGTTTCACTCCAAAGTCTTCTACCAAAAAGCATAGGTGAGTTAGACCCAATAGCGAGTACCGGTGCAATTAAAATCTGTGCAGAGTTGTATTTTTCAACAAAATTGGAGGGATCCACTTGAAGATGTACCTGAAAACTCGTATTACAAGCTTCGAGCATAGCGGTATCGTGTTGCAGGTTTAACTCATCAATACCTTTAATCTTTAATTCATGGAAAGTTCCCCGAAGTTTACTTATCGCTTTCATTAAAGCCATATACCTCTTTAAGGGTGTCAAATTTTCAATTTCAAGATCAAATTTTCTCAAAGTGGGCAGAATCCCTGTAATTATGTAACGCAAATCCTTATCCAATAAAACTTTCTCCAGTTTATCTAGTTTTGCATCAATATTACTTTCCATAGCAGAAAAGCAATCTCCTGTAAAAGGAAGTGGCGGGAGGTTTACTTCTAAATTAAATTTTGCCAATTCTGTAGTAAAATCAGGGTCATTTAAGGCCTCCAGTACCTCCATAGCCATGGGGGCAGGTTTATAATATTCATTAACCAGGCAAATTTCTTGTTCTGCTCCAATCATTGCCGGTATATTGGTAAACATGTTGTTCTCAATTAAATACTCAAGAGCACGAACATCGGTAAGCAGACGTCTGGTAAAATCGTCTAATTGTTTTTGATTGGATACTATTTTAACATCGAGAGATCCCATTTAAGAGATGTTTGTTAACACTATCTAAATGTATAAAATAAAGAGAAAAGACAAAGGGTTAAAAAGAAAAAATAAACGTTTATTTCCAGGATTTTGAATTTGGAAATTTTGAGTTGTGAAGATGATTTTTTAGGGATATAGCACGTTCCCCTCCCCGTTGCAAGTTACAAAAACTACTCTTAACTAGCCGTTTATTAAACGCTTAAATGAATTTACTTCAAGGTAGTAATTGTATTATTTAATAAAATTTACATGAAGTTCTCCTCTGCATAATTCATACAATTATATACGTATTTTAATATATATTCTGTATTTTACGGTATCCTAAACTCTTAATACTACTATCGTGAAGACCAAAACAAGAACTCTACTCCTTACCATTATTGCCTCTCTTATTATATCAGGAACCTCTTTTGCAGCCAATTTTTCTCCTTATTATTTGGTGGACGGCACATCGGGAACTCTTTCTGAATTAAAAACTAAACTTACTAATACATTAAAGTCAAATTCATTTAAAATACTTGGAGAGTACAATCCCTCTGGAAATTCCGAATTATATGTGGTAGCCTTTACCAGGGATGACCTTACTAACCTTTCTCTAAAATTCGAAAATAGGGGGGCATTGGGAAGTGTCATGAAAGCTGCACTTCGACAAACGGCAAAAGGCGTGGAATTAAGCTTCATTAATCCAGAATATATGTTCAATGCGTATTTCATGAATAAAATTGAAAATCAAAAAAGTGAACTGATAAAAATTTCCGATGAAATAAAAAGTGCACTAAAAAGCATGGGTACGGGGCTTTCCAATTTTGGGGGGGAAGTAAGCGAAAAAGATTTACAAGGATACCAGTATATGTGGGGAATGCCTGAATTTACAGATCCTGTTGAATTGGAAGAATTTTCATCTTTTGAAGAAGGTGTGAAAGTAATCAGAGCCAATCTGGATGCAAAGAAGGGCAACACTATTAAGGTTTATGAGCAATACATCCCCGGATCAAAAATCATCGTATTTGGAGTTGGAATACCTAATACAAAAGTGGGGGAAGGTCATTTTTTACCTATCATAGGAGATAAACACATAGCCGCTATGCCCTATGAAATTATTCTACAAGGAAATACAGCCACAATTTTGCATGGTAGGTTTCGGTTTGCTCTGTACTGGCCTGAGCTGACTATGGGTACCTTCACTAAAATTATGAGCACTCCGGGTGATGTGGAAAACGTTTTAGAGGAATTAACAGAAAAATAACAAATATTTTACTTATATTCATAATATACTTGTGTTTTACTTCTACAATGTATTATGAAGTATCTTTTCATTTTTTCAGTTTCTGTACTGATAATGTCTTGCACTAATTTTGAGGAAAAAGGCATATTGGCTTTTGAGGAAGAAGACTATGCTTCCGCCGAAGAATACTTTTTGTTGGGATTAAAATATGACAATCGAAATGTCTCATACATGTACAACCTTGCCAGATCACAGGAGAAGTTGGAAAAATACTCTGAAGCAATAAAAAATTATAGTGATGCTCTGATTTGGGACAATATGCTTTTGGATGCAAACCTTGGAAGAGCAAGGTGCTTTAGCAAATTGGAGAATTTCAAAAAAGCTAATTACGACCTAAAGCATTATTTGGAATACCGCCCTAAAGATTTAGAGGCATTGATCCTCAGTGGAAAATGTAATATGAAGTTGTGGGAATTCGAAGATGCTTTAAAAGATTTAACTGTAGCAAGAGGAATGGATGAAAACAATATTAATGTTATTTATTTACTTGCTGTTACAGAAGGCAGACTGGGTTTTTATCACACTTCCGAAAGTTTATTTAATAAAACCATTTCCCTCGACCCGGAAATGGCACAGGCTTATTATGGTTTGGCAACAATCATGTACATGCAAAAAATGTACAAAGAAGCCCTCAGTAATTATGAAATAGCCGAGAATAAGGGACTGGAGTATTCTTATATGGCGGTTAGAAAAGGTCTTTGTTACGTAAACTTAAATGATCTTTCCTCTGCATGTAAACAGTTTTCTTTATTAAAAGACACTAAATTAAAAGAAAATTTAAACGTTAAATATTGTAAACGGTAGATAATCAAAACATTGCGCATCCTATGTTTAGGGCCAATCTTTGAAGCAAATAATAGTCAATGAGGGGGAACTATTTTATACACTCTTTTAACATGATACCTAGCGTGCCACATCTCTACATAGTTTC
>JAOUKG010000131.1 GCA_029882725.1 Cyclobacteriaceae bacterium | reverse complement strand
GCCGAAGATTTCAATACCTCCCTAATTTCTGCAGAAGAGTACTTATCTCCAAAATAATACTTGGAGCGGCCTTCCATCAAGAGTGCAGCAACTGCTGCAGCGTGAGGGGCCGAGGCTGAAGTTCCAAAAAAGTTGGAGAACCCGTCCCCATCCTTCGGGTTAGGCAAATCATAATCAACATCAACTCCCATTTCAACGGTTGTATTCACACCATTTGGGGCAATGAAATCCGGCTTGCTCCTGTTTTCCCCATTGATCAAAACTCCTCCTCTCGAAGAAAAGGAAGCCACAGTAAACGGATCTGAGCCTTCCGGCACTTTATAATCAAAGGCAGGAGTGTTGCTGTATAAAACCGCACCAACGGTCATGGCGCCTTTTGCATTGGCCTGACCCACTATTGTCCCGTTTCCGGAGTTGTGTTCATTAAATACAAGACCATCCCCTCGGAATACTATATACTTGAATTTCACCGCGTCCATACCCGCTGCACGAACAATCATTATATTGGTAGTGCTTTCCTCACCAACGGTGAATGGCAGTACCTCAATGGCATCTCCACCCACATTGTTTCGGTTGAAACCGAAAAGTGCGGTTCCGGAATCATTGGTTAAATAAATGTCCAGGTCATTCTGAGTTCCGGTTTGTGTTTGTCCCAAAGAATAATTGGGATCTTCCCATTGCAAAACAATTGTGTAAGTGCCTGTTCCAACGGTAATGTTTTGATAGACATCACCAGCTCCATAGTCATGTGCATGCCCCACAATTCCGTTTGGGGCGGTTACCGCATTGAATGTTCCTTCATAAGATTTACTGCCAAAATTACCCGCAGAAGTGAAATAAGACACGCCCTGTGATGCCACAAAATCAACTGCCTGTGCAACTACTCCGTCCTGAAAAAAGGGCTCTGTTATATAGGTAATATCATCCACGATTATATCACAACTATCGGCATAAAGTTCTCTGATTCCGTTCGCGAAATCACCCGGACTGATAATACCCGTTCGAAAAGCAAGTTCAGCCTCCGGGGCAATGTCATGAACAATTTGCAGCATGGCCCTTCCCTCATCTTTTCCACCGAAAGGTGAGTCTTTCAAGACATGTACACTATCGGTCAGGTCATGGTTGGATACATTGGCCAATGCCTTGTTGCCTGGCACCTGATTATAACTGTCAGATAACACACCTACTTTTATGCCTTTACCTGATAAATCATACCCTAACCTCGCCAGATCTGCACGCATTGATATGTCACCTTTAGTTCTGACTACACCATAGATACTTCCTTCTGAATTCCCGATAGCGGGATAAACAGGTCGGGCATGGTTAATCAATTCGGGCAACTCATTCAAAGACAAAAGGTTGGCAATGGGGAAATATCCGGATATTATCAATGAACCGGTGCCATTGTCAACTTCATCAATTAACCCGTATTGAGGTGATCTAAGTAATTCAAGTAATGCGTTTGTCTGACCTTCATTGGAGATAATATCAATCAATACATTATCGTTTGAAATATGATATATAAAGTTATTCTCCATTGAATCTTGTGGATTGTAGAAGAAAGCCAGAGAGGTTAGTTCAGCACCAATCAGATAAAAGGTCTTTCCATTTTCAGGTGGTTTATAATAAGGGCAAATTTCAGAATAAGTCACCAGTACCTCATCGGTTGCAGAACACATTCCCGATGCAGGTAGGAAGGAATCTGTGACCACTACATAATAGTTTGTAGTAACAGAAGGTGTAACATCGATACTGGCACCTGTGCCAATGGAAAGGCCGTCTCCAAACCACTCGTAGGAGTAAGACCCCGAGCCTCCGCTTGCAAGGGCAGTAAGGGTAGTTGTATTATCTTGAAAACAAACATTTGCGTCGATTCCCGCTGAAACAGTTATAGGAGGGTTTACTGTTACTACTACCGAATCACTTGCATTACATAAAGGTTGTTTACTATTGGAAACTGTTACCGAATAAGTGGTAGTCACGTCAGGACTTACGGTGATGGAAGGTGTAGTCATCCCATTGCTCCATAAGAATGAATAGGGAGCATTGCCCCCTGATACAGCAGCTGTTAGGATCACAGCATTTGATTCAGCACAAACATTGACATCCAATCCAGCTGAAACTATTGGAGGAACACAAAAATCATAGGGGGCATGAAAAATTGAAACACCACTTTGAATATTTACCTGAGTCCCACTCAATAAAGCACCTGATATGCTACTACTCCCCGTACCCGAGCCAATATTGATACCAGCATAGGGAGCCCAAACAGTTCCTTCCCACTTAGACTCTCCATTTCCAGAACCATTAGCAATATCAAATGCATATTGATCTGTACCAAAACCCGTTCCGTGAACCTCTGTGAAGATCCTGTTGGCACTTCCTCCACCTAAAATTACAGAATTAACCTTTCCAAATTGAGCATTGTTGTGAACATAGATTAAAAACTTACCAGTCGGGTCATCCTTGAAATCAAATATTAGTGTATTTCCATTTTTATTGTCAATGAGATTAAAAACATATACACCAGTTCCATTTAAGGTGATCGTTTGATTTTCATTAAGTTTTAAATCCCCATATGCTCCCGGGGTAATAGTAGTCGAGCTCGTTATAGCTGCTATTTCAGCAGCAGCTGGAAAATTTGTAATTGTTGGTAACGCAGGGAATATGGGTAAGGTAGGCTCTCCAATAATATTTCCCCCAACAGGAATTGGCCCACTATAGGTCGTGCCAATTGGGTGTGTAACCTGTCCTGAAATAATTCCCCCGTCAATAATAATATTACCATTTACATCAATATTTCCTCCAAGAATTGAGTTTGATCCGATCGATAAAACTATTCCCGTTGCCAATGAGTTATTTGAGGCTGCAATTTTACCCGAAACACTATTGCTATTGTTTAGTGAAATAGTACCCAAACTGAAAACATTTCCCCTAATATCAACAGTGCCGGTTGTTCGCACCAAACCAAAACTACCAATGCTGCCCCCGTAAACAGAGGAAGAAGAACCAATCTCCACATAACCTGAAGGCTCAGTGGCAATAAGGTTTTCACCATTCCCTGAAAGCAGTACAAAATCGGATAAGTTTAATTCCTGAGTTTGGCTCCGAGCCGAAAAGGCCGCCAATAGAAAAACAAGGAAAAAAGTTAATACTGTTGAAAAGCGGTATCTAAGTACATATAGATATACGCAAAATATAGATTTATTCATGGCCAAACTATTTTAATATAATTCGAGTAATACCTTATAATTCCAATAGATTAAGTCTTTCAAAATGTAAGATGGCAGAAAGCGTAGTTTACAGATTACAAGGTTTTACTCGATATGAATTTATATATTATTTTTCTAAAAAACTAATTAACACACCAACAATCTTTAAAATAATTTTAATAAAAAGGTAAATTAATAAATAATTAACAATTAAATAATTGATACAATTATCACTAAGAAACAAATAACAATACTGATTCTGTTTTATTTATTATTTTTGATCTTGGTGTAATTTTTCACTTCAAAAAGAAGGTTTTATTAGGCTTAATACCTATAAAACAAACATAATTCAACACTTTAATTTAATTTTAAAAGATGGATAATGTTAATTTATTTTTATACTTTACTATTAGTTATTGTTTAATTTTATTTTATAATAAATAACAGTTGGTTATTTATTATTTTTATATACTTTCCATTATTTACACAATACAAATACTTAAATAAATCTATATATAAATATATAAACTATTAACTATTTCGCTTTTCTAGTAATCAATAATTCTTCTTTCATTTGATAAATACCCTCGCTGGTTTCTGATACCCTATCCTTTTCTATCGTTAAGGCCAATTTATTTTTTACGAAGGGAGCTGAGGTAATTTACACAGGACTCTGATAATAATTATTCGGAGATATAATATATACTATACCCAGCCTGCTATATTTTCTTTTCATTTCCAATTCGGAAGTTAGCTCTCTGGTATTAAATACTCCCGGTTCTGGTTAGGTGAAGTTTTATCACAAAATAGGATTCACTTTACGCTATTTGTAATTTTCGGGTTTTTTACGAACCTTTCGAAGGTTTGGAACCTTCGAAAGGTTTCGTAAAGTTCGGGATTCCACCCCTCTTTATCCGTTTATAAACATTTAAATTCCCTGAAACGGATATATTTATTTTCCTTATATTTACCAATGGCTTCTATTCTCCCCAACTACCATTACGACATCTTCATCTCTTACAGACAAAAGGATAACCTCACCTCCACCGGTAACGGCTGGGTAACTGAATTCGTACAGGCCTTGAAAAACGAGCTGGAAGCTGCTTTTAAAGAAGAAATATCTGTCTATTTCGATGTGAATCCTCACGATGGTCTCCAAGACACCCACGATGTGGACGAGAGCCTGAAAGAAAAGGTACAGTGCCTCATTTTTATTCCCATTGTTTCCCGAACCTATTGCGATCCGAATAGTTTCGCCTGGGCAAAAGAGTTATTGCCCTTCCTGGACTTTGCCAAAAACGATGAGTTTGGCCTGAAGGTGAAAGTAGCCAATGGCAACGTAGCGAGCCGGGTGCTGCCGGTGAGGATCCACGACCTTGATAAAGGAGATGTCGCCCTTTTTGAAGAAGTGACCACCGGGGTATTAAGGAGTGTGGATTTTGTGTATAAGGGATCGGGCGTTAATCGCCCCCTTCGTGAAAAAGATGATGACCAGTTGTATCTGGATCAGGTGAATAAACTGGCCAACAGCATTCGGGAGATTTTCGATTCCCTAAAAGAACCAATCGTCACAAAAAAAGTTGCCCCTTCTTCCAAAAGAAAAAATCAAAGTGACAGACACCATACAGGTAATAAAATTAAACTAATGAAGGTGTTAATTCCAGCACTGATAGTAACTCTAGTTTCTCTGGGACTCTACTTTTTTCTTCCTGAAAAAAATTCCTCTCCAAGGGTTGAAATAGATAAAGCACTAGAAAGAAGCATAGCGATAATGCCCATTGTTGACCTTACTCCCGGTAAAGAGCATGAATGGCTTTCTGAAGGTATAAGTGAAGCTCTGATTAACCATCTGGGTAATATTGAGGATATTGAAGTAAGGGGCAAGACCTCTAGCTTTGCCTTCAGGAATGAAACTCTTACAATCAGACAATATGCCGATACACTCCATGTAAATTATGTACTCGAAGGTTCACTGATTCAGCAAAACGCTGAATACAGAATCTCAATAAGGCTGATTGAAGCAGTTCATGACAAAACTATCTGGTCCGATTACATTGATTTTACACTGGATGATATCTTTAAAGTTCAATCCGAAATTGCCAATTATGTAACCAAATCCCTGGAAATACACCTAAATGCTGAAGCTAGAGAAATCATGTTCGGTACCGGATCCAAAAATGTGAAAGCCTATGAGAATTATATGAAAGGTAAGCAACTTTTTGATAAGGCTCACAATTACAATGATGATAAGAAAAATATTTTAAACTTGCTTGAAGAAGCAAATAAATGGTTCAATTTGGCTTTGGAGGAAGATCCCCATTATGGACTTGCCAGTTATTTCTCTTCCGACTATTACAGCCACTCACCGGATAAAGAAGATAATGAGGTTGGTATTCAGATAATTCAAAGATCTGTAGAAATAGAAGAAAACCCTGACATGAAGTTATTTTTCAACATTCGGTTAAAACTAAAATCGGGTGATTGGAAAGGACTTGAATCTATGATTGATACACATATTGCTAATAAGGCCCCTCATCTCGGGCTCGACGATGTGAATGGAATGTTTTTCCTCTATTATCTAAAAGGCCTGGATTTTTCCATTGATTATTGTAGACAATCATACCAATACGACCCAACCCAAAGTGTAACAAAACGCTGGCTCTGGGTTCTGTATATAAAATCTGGACAGTTCGAAAAGGCTAGTGAAATATTTAATGAAATGTCTCGTTTCAAGGATTATGCAGAAATATGGAGTGGGCTAATCAAAAAGGAATTTAGTTATGATTCAATAGATTACTTTTTTCCTGAAAGAAGGGTGTTTCGGACGGACATAGATTCAATTAATAGCTTCAACAATCCTTTTATACTTTTATCCTATGTAAATAACTTATGGCAGCATCAAGAGAAAAACCGGGCGAATCAAATCATTCACCGGTTTGACTCAACTGCTAGTAATTTAGACCTGGTTAACCTTCAGGTTGCTATATCTAATAATTTACTCTTTCTCCCTTTTAATATAGATGCTGCACCTAACTTCAAAAAAAGACTTGAGGAAGCCGGTATTGACTCTGAAGACTTGGAAACAATGCCTGTATTTTCGAATAAGTAGAATTTTATAATGTAGTTTCCTAATATCAGTGATTATAAAATATAAATTAAGATAACTCTGTAATTAAAACTATGCATTTCGTTATCAATCACCCCCTTACAACTCCACAATCACACCCAATGTAGGCAGCAACGTTCCATTTTCATTGGGTATAAACTTGGGCATATAAAACCCCATATTGTTCGGGTCTTCCAACGCATTGCCCATTCCGTCCCTTACCACATCAATAAAATCCGGCCCTAAAGACACAAAATTGTAGGCGTTTTGCACATCAAAATACACATTCAAACTCCATTTATTGAAGAAGTACTTCTTATCTATCCGTACATCCAACTGATGAAAACTCCCACCCCGCTCGGCATTTAAAAGGTTATAGTCAGGAAGACCATAACTCCGCACGTCCCAATTTTCCATTTTGACCGTTTCAGCCAAATTATAGGGCGTGTATGGCTGCCCTCCTGAATAAAGCCACCTAAAACCCAACTCCCAATTCTTCTTAAACTTCTTCCCTCCCGTTACGCTCACCAGATGCCGGTTATCCCAGCTTGAGGGTACATCTATACCATTTTTATCAGCAAAAAAACTTCTCACATACGTGTAAGCCAAAATCCCATAAAACCCCTTATACAATTTCTGCTGATACATCCACTCCACTCCATAACTGTATCCATCCGAACTACTATTAGCCGG
>JAOUKG010000130.1 GCA_029882725.1 Cyclobacteriaceae bacterium | reverse complement strand
TTGATCATGCATTGAGGTTTAAATAAGGTAAATTTTATCCTGTAGGGATATAGATTTGTTGAAACGGTGGGTAACACTTCTTTGGGATGGAGTGTTAGTTCCTCGTACGCTTTATCTATCAATACAAATGGTGGAAGTGCAACAAGAATCGATGTTGATTCCACGCACTACAATAAATTTGGTGGAAGATGGGTTTATCTTTATTTTTTAAGCTCAGAAAATACCCATTTAGCCTGCAGAGTTTTACAGCAGGCATATTCAATTTAGGTATTAGTTGATTCTTTGCATTTATAAACACATTTTTTGCAAAAAATCTTTTAGTATTAACAAATCATAATATTGGTGTGCTGAGGAGTTTTTATCCAAAAATTTCAACATTTAACGTTATCGAAGCATCTTCAGAATACCTAATCGTAACTTGACTATAGTTCTTAGCGGATTCATCGGATAGCTGAAAATTGAATGGTTTTGGTGTTCCTTTCATTGGACCACTGCCTGCTTGAACATTTAAGTCCAAAACCAAAATTGACGTGTTAATCCCTTGGGGAAATGAAATATTTATGGCTACAGTGTCATCTGCTCTATATGTCATTATTGAGCCGTGAACGTAAAGAGTTTGTGGTTGTTCCTTTAAATTCAATATTGCGTTTGCAGTAATGTTTCTCATTTTGTTAAATTGTGATTTATGTAAATTTATTTATTTGCAATTGTATTTAAAAACTTGGGCTCTAATCCGATTCCAAACCCCCACCATCTTCTTCGATTATAGATCCACTCTTTTCCAATAGAGGATGTTGCAAAATCAAATCCTATTGGCACAAAAGTGAAAGTTAAATTGTTATATGTATAATTAATAGTAAAGGCAGTAGAGACAAAAAGTTGTTTGCTTTTTTTCCCGTCAGCTAAAAAACCTTTTGTGTGAATAGAATCTAATTCTTCAACAGATGGAGCAATCCAAATTCCCCCATAGAATTTGTGATTTGATTTTTCTCCAGAGGCAAAGTATCTATCGGTTTTCCATCTTCCTAAATCAAAATTTAGACCTACGTTTGATATTCCGGAGGTTGCATTTGTTTCAAACTCATTGAATTTTGTTTTAACTTTAAAAGGGATTGTAGTAATTGAAATTTTCAAAGATTTAAAATGGCCTTTATTAAAAATTGAACTCCATTCATTAACTCCCAAAACCTCGTATCTACATAATTTTACCTTTCTATTTATAAGGGTTGAGTTGTTGCCATTTTTATATCCAAAAAGGATTAACGTATCTTTGTTATATTCAACCTTAATCAAGTAATCAATTTTGTGCTGATTCAGATAATCTGTTAAATTAGAACCTTTATTTGTTTGGCTTAAGCAATTAAAACTAAATAGTATAACAGCTAAAAATATTGATATATTTTTCATAGATTTTTATTAAATTATGTATTATTTAAATATTAACATATTTCTTAATATGACATAAGTTCTACTTCCCCAAACCTCCCCATTTCCATCTAATCCCACAATACCTATCGTTAGGTATTTTTTACTGTAATTAATAAAAAAGATTACTATTTTGGTATTTATATTTATTATTCACACATTAATATGAAATAAATATCATATTATACTCTTTCAAGCAAATAATTGTATTGGGTTTATTTATTTAATTTAACCTGAATTTCAACTCTTCATTTTTCTGTCTTTTCTTTATTCTCGCTTTTTAATCAATATTACACTCCATTCTCGATGCTATATTAGTTAAGGAAAAGATTTGTAGGTCTTGTTGAAAAGCTATTTATATAGGAATGGCTTTATTGTACATAAAATCAATTTTTTTGTATTTATCAGTATGCCCTAGTAAAGAATTCATGTGAATGTCCTCTCCCGAAGATTGGAGAACTGAGAACTCGAGGGAACACTATTGCAAAAGGGAAAGATTTAAGTTTTAAATAAACATTTTGTTTAATTTAAATAATTTAAGAATAAACATTTTTGATTTATCGGTGTCAGGAAAAAAATAAATCAGGTAAAAAGATTTAAATTCTTAGGTCATTGTGGTTTTTTCCTTACTTTTTTTGCCCAAACAAAAAAACAGGAATTATGGTGTTTCCCGGACACCAATGATTCTTGAATCAATGTCTTTTGCATAAATACATTATATTTTAACAGAAAAAGTCAGCTCAAAGACATTGTCCCTCTCATCTCCCCCATCACCGTTCATATTATTTATAGTGGCTTTTGACCTTTGTTTTCTGTAACTTTCATCCTAATTTAATCCCATTTCATTAACAGAATTATGAAGACTCTATTTAATGTGGCAACGATTTTCTTGTTGTTTTCTTGCTCAAATACTCCCTCCTGGCAACCGCTGTTCAATGGTGAAAATTTAGAAAATTGGGAACATGTTGGCGATGGAAACATTGTTATGGAAGACGGTATGCTCAAAACGGAAGGCGGTATGGGGCTGTTGTGGTACACCGGGCAAAAGTTTGATAATGTGAAATTGAAGGTGGTGTATAAAGGAGCATCAAAAAATAATGCCGGCGTATTTATTCGAATTCCCGAAGTTCCCACTGAACCGTGGATGCCCGTATATCGTGGTTATGAGGTTCAAATTGATGATAGAGAAGATGAATACCATAAAACTGGCGTGCTTTACTCACTAACAAAAGCCAAAGCCACTCCCGGAATAGCCAACGACTGGAATGAAATGATTATCACCCTGATGGATGATCGTACTATTGTGGAAGTTAACGGTGTGCTAGTTACCGATTATAAAGAAGGTGACGATGTGCCAGAAAAAACACTGGAATATGAACCAGACAGAGGTCCCCGATCGGCTTCTGGTTTCATTGGACTTCAAAATCACAGTAGCGATGATGTTGTCTATTTTAAAGAAATAAGTGTTCAACCTTTGCGGTAAAAACAGAGACATCACATGGAAAATGAATTTGATGCCATAGTTATTGGTTCGGGAATATCAGGAGGTTGGGCCGCCAAGGAATTGTGTGAACAGGGACTCAAAACCCTGGTATTGGAAAGAGGCCGGAATATTGAACACAACAAGGATTATCCCACCGCCAATATGCAAACCTGGGAATTTGCGCATCGGGGTCAAATGACACGGGATTTTGTGGAGGAAAATCCACTGATTACCAAAGCTGCAGGGTATGGCGAAGTTACTGCCCACTTTTTCGTGAAAGATGCCGACCACCCTTACCAACAAGAAAGACCCTTCGACTGGATTCGTGGGTATCAGGTGGGGGGAAAGTCACTGACTTGGGGAAGGGCTTGCCAGCGATGGAGTAATTATGAATTTAAAGCACCTGCAAAATATGGTTATGGTATAGATTGGCCCATCGATTATAATGAAATAGCTCCCTGGTACTCTCACGTGGAAAAATTTATTGGGGTATGTGGAAATCGTGATGGTATTGAGGCCATGCCCGATGGTGAGTTTCTGCCTCCCTACGATCTGAATTGTGTGGAACAACACATGAAGGATACTTTATTAAAGGAATATGGCAACAGGCATCTTGTGCAAGGTAGATGGGCACATTTAAGTGAGCCTACGGAAACGCATCTGGAACAAGGCCGTGGGAAATGCCAATGCCGAAACTTGTGCATGCGTGGATGCCCTTATGGAGGGTACTTTAGTTCAGTAACTTCAACATTGCCTTGGGCAGAAAAAACAGGAAACCTAACTGTAAGGCCATATTCCGTGGTGCATTCTATTATTTATGATGAAAAAACACAAAAAGCTTCCGGTGTGAAGGTCATAGATACAAACACAAAAGAAGAAATTATTTTCAAAGCCAGAATCATTTTTGTGAATGCTTCGGCGCTTAATACAAATCTTATTTTATTGAATTCCAAATCAAACCGTTTCCCCAATGGGTTGGGTAATGATAATGGTCTGATGGGAAAATTTGTGGGATTTCATATTTACAGAGGGTGGTCTGGAGGTAAGATTGCCGGATTCGAAGATAAATACATCTACGGCAAAAATCCGGTGGAGTGTATCATTGCCAATTACAGAAATCTCAGGGAAAATGAGGGTACGGACTTCAAGGGAGGGTATACAATATTTACTGGAGCTTACCGCAACAGGAGAGAAGAACTGCCCGACAACCAACCACAAATTGGTGCAGACTTTAAACATGGCCTCAGCGAACCGGGCGACTGGCGTATTTACATGTATATGCAGGGAGAAACCATGCCCAAAGCCACCAATAGGGTGTATTTAAGTGAAACAGAAAAAGACCAATGGGGTATACCTTTGTTGGTGACGGATGTGGGATATGATGAAAATGACGATAAAATGGTAGCTGATTTTTTAAAAGAAAGCAGGGATATGCTGGAAAAAATAGGATGTACTGAAATTACGGCTCATGATAATAAACAAGCCCCTGGGCTTGATATCCATGAAATGGGAGGGATACGCATGGGTGACAACAAAAATGAGTCGTTGTTGAACGCACATAACCAATTGCATGAATGTAAAAATGTATTCGTAACAGACGGGGCATGCATGACTAGTACAGGAAATCAAAGCCCATCTATATTGTACATGGCATTAACGGCCCGGGCTGCCACGTATGCCGTTGAACAATTCAAAAAAGGTATATTATAGTATTCAAAAAAAAGGAACATGGACAAAAAAGTAGGTGTAGGACTTATAGGATCACAATTTATTTCCACGATACATGCGGAAGCATTAAAAACTGTAGCAGATGCTAATATTTTGGCAGTAATGTCTCCAACAGCAGGTCATGCCAGGGATTTTGCTGCTAAATACGACATCCCTAACCACTTTACGGACCTGGATGAAATGCTCAGCATGGAGAATCTGGACATGGTTGTGATTGGAGCCCCCAACTATTTGCATTGTGAAATTACATTGAAAATAGCGGCAGCAGGAAAGCATGTGGTGGTAGAAAAACCATTTTGCATGAATTTGGAAGAGGCCGACCAAATGATTGAGGCATGTAAAAAAGCACAGGTAAAACTGATGTATGCAGAAGAATTATGCTTTACTCCCAAATATGTTCGGCTCAAAGCCTTGTTGGATGAAGGAGCATTGGGCAAGCCTGTACTTCTAAAACAATCAGAAAAACACGACGGTCCTCATGCCGATCATTTCTGGGATGTAGAACGATCGGGGGGTGGGGTAACTATGGATATGGGGTGCCATGCTATTGAATTTTTCAGGTGGCTCAATGGAAAAAATCCTATCAAGTCGGTGTATGCACAAATGAATACCAGTGTTCATATGGAAAAGACCAAAGGCGACGACAACGCCATTATTATACTGGAATTTGAAAATGGGGTCGTGGCTATAGCCGAAGAAAGTTGGACAAAACTTGGAGGTATGGACGACCGCGCCGAGATTCATGGTTCGGAAGGAGTGGCTTATGCCGATGTTTTACAGGGAAATTCCATTCAAACTTACAGCAGCAAGGGCGTAGGATATGCTGTGGAAAAAGCCGGAAATACGGTGGGTTGGAGCTTTACCATGTATGAAGAGTTATGGAATTACGGATTTCCTCAAGAATTTGCCCACTTTGTGGATTGTGTAAAAAATGATAAGCAACCCTTGGTGACAGGAGAAGATGGAAAGGCCGTTTTGGAAGTTGTATTTGCAGCTTATGCTTCTGCAGGATTGGGTCAAAAAGTAATGATGCCTTTTAAAACAGATGTTGACAAACCTTATAAACTTTGGAAGAAATAGGGATTCTACTAAAGAAGAAACGAAAATATATAGATATGAAACAGTTCACATTTTTATTACTACTTACCATGAGTTTTACGACCTACTCTCAGGATATTGTGATTTTACCTTTTGAAAAAGTAAAAGGTGTTAAATATAAAACGGAAGAGAGGGAATTCTTTTCCAATTTATGGGATACTCAGGTAATAACAAATGTTTCTACTCCCACTCTTGCGGTGTATGAACCAGAAAAAGCAAAAAGAAATGGCACTTCCGTGATCATTGCTCCTGGTGGTGGTCTTTATGGATTGAGTATTAATAGCGAGGGAATTGAAGTTGCAAAATGGCTAAATGAAAAAGGAATTACTGCTTTTGTTCTGAAATACAGATTGGTACCCTCCGGAGAAGATGGCATTGCAGAAATTAATAATCTGGCAGAAAAGGATCCTGATAAGTTGTATGAAAATGTGGGTATAGTACTGCCTTATTCTGTTCAGGATGGTCTGAATGCCGTGGCCTATGTAAGAGAAAATGCAGTGAAATATGGAATAAAGACCGATAAAATTGGGTTCATGGGTTTTTCAGCAGGTGGTGCTGTAACAATGGGTGTAGCCTATACCAGTGGCGCCAGTAATAAACCCGATTTTTTAGTTCCTGTTTATCCCTGGACCACTGCACAGCCCGTTCAGTCTGCTCCGGAAAATGCTTCTCCCATGTTGATTATCTGTGCAACTGATGATGCGTTGGGTTTGGCCTCTGGTTCTATTGAGCTTTATAACTCCTGGCATAACAGTAAATTAAATGTGGCCTTGCACATGTACTCAAAAGGAGGTCATGGCTTTGGTATGAGAAAAAATGGAATGCCTACCGACAACTGGATAGAGAGGTTTTATGAATGGGCAGTAGCTGAGGGGATTGTTTTGGAATGAGAGGTTAAATTAATTTTCTACAAACGTTCATCCCTCCGGGATGGTCAACGGGGAAACCAATGCCATTCCTACCACCCAAAATATATTTTGTATAAATGATTATAAGGCAAATTATATACTGTAGGTTTTATTCTATTGTAAGGAACGTAGTTAAACTGTATTCAAGTAATTAGAAATAATTAATTGAAACTGAAAAATCGAAATTAGCATGACTAATTTCGATTTTTCAAATCAATCTGGAAAAACATCAAACCTTATCAGGAACTTCAAATCCTTCACGATAATCTCTTGTCAGCATTTTGTCTGCTTCTTTATCATTCACGAATTTTTCAGTTTTAGGATCAAATTTCAATACTTTTCCTAATCGGTAAGCAATATTGCCTAAGTGAGCCAAACCCGAAGAAAGGTGGGCGGTCTC
>JAOUKG010000129.1 GCA_029882725.1 Cyclobacteriaceae bacterium | reverse complement strand
CGAGACATATATAATGCATTATAATCCAGTATTAATATATATTGTTTTATAATATTTTATAATACATTTTTATATTTTAATTTCACACAATGAAATAAATCATTATCAAAATACGATAATATACTGTATGATAAAGCTTTATAAAAGTTGAAAAATGTCTGAAAAACAACAGATGAACCGGATTAAGGAAGTACTTAAAACGCAGGGAAGAATCCAAACGTGGTTAGCCGATCAAATTAATAAAAGCTATGTGGTAGTTACAAACTATTGCAATAACAATAAACAACCGAGTTTACAGGTGTTAAATGAAATTTCAGAGGTTTTGGGTGTTGATGTAAGGGAACTTCTGGTTCCGACAAAATAATGGTAAATGGCAGATGTCCATACAAAAGAAATAAGAAGTTACAATATGAGCAGGATTAAGGGTAAAGATACAAAACCCGAAATTCTGGTAAGGAAGTTCTTATTCTCTCAGGGATTCAGATATCGTTTACATGATAAAAAGTTATCTGGAAAACCGGATTTGGTTTTCCCTAAATATAAAAAGGTTGTTTTCATACATGGTTGTTATTGGCATGGACATGAAGGCTGTAAATATTTTGTTCCGCCAAAAACCAGAACAGAATGGTGGATGAACAAGATTAATGAGAATAAGAAACGGGATGAAAAAAATATTGCAGAACTCAAAAAGATTATGTGGCAGCCGATTATTATATGGGAATGTGAACTAAAACCAGATAAAAGGGAAAAGACATTAGAAAAATTAGTTAGAGGAATGAAGAATTAATGAGTACAATCAGATACATAGATTTATTTGCCGGAGCTGGTGGTTTGTCTGAAGGCTTTTACAGACAAGGTTATAAGCCTGTTGCTCATGTGGAGTATGATAAAGCAGCGTGTTTTACTTTAAGAACAAGAGTTGCATACCACCATTTGAAGGAATCAGGTAAAGAAGAAATATATCATTCATATCTGAAAGGAGGTTTGACCCGTGAAGAGTTGTATACCTCCGTACCGGAAGAATTATTGAATACTGTTATTAATGCTGAAATAGGTAAAGACAATACCCGGATTTTTGATGAAATAGATAGTAAATTGAAAGGGGAGGAGGTCGATGTTATTATCGGAGGACCTCCATGTCAGGCATATTCTGTAGTAGGCAGGGCTCCTTTGAAACATAAAAAGGACGATGAACGTACCAAACTCTATATTCAATATGGTAGATTCTTAAAAAGGTATAGACCCAAACTTTTTGTTTTTGAAAACGTTCCCGGAATACTATCAGCTGCAAAAGGTAAATATTATGAAAATTTAAAAAAGTATTATAAACGTCTTGGTTATGAATTAGATGCCAGATTGCTTAATGCTTATGATTATGGGGTTGTACAAAATAGGAAAAGAGTAATCATAATTGGTTGGAGGAAGGATTTAAACTTTTCATATCCTGATATTTTAGCAGAAGATAAAAAATATAAAAGAGATATAATCTTTTCAGACTTACCACCTGTTAAACCCGGAGAAACAAAAAGGGTTCAGAAATATAAATCTGATACAAATTATTATCTGAATAAGAACGCTATTAGAAACGGAATTGACTTCGTTACACAACACATTACGCGTCCGCATAATAGTAAAGATTTAGAAATTTATAAACTGGCAATAAAGGAACTTGAGAAAGGAGAAAGACTAAAAAACAACCAAATACCTGAAAGTATGAGGACTCAGAAAAATATTACTGATTTTCTGGATAGGTTTAAAGTAGTAGATGAGGAACCTCATACAATGATTGCTCATATAGCTAAAGACGGACATCATTTCATACACCCGGATAAAAAGCAATTAAGATCTATTTCTGTGAGAGAAGCTGCCCGGATTCAATCATTCCCGGATGACTATTATTTTGAAGGAATTAAAGAAGATCAACCTAGAACCTCTGCTTACAAACAAATAGGAAATGCTGTTCCACCGTTAATGGCAGAAAAGATTGCTGGTAATCTAAAGACGAAATTAAATGGGCAATAATTCAAAAATAAAAAGACATTCATTTCAGCCTGGAGCTATGTCCATTATCCAATTGGGTGAAGAACTAATAGGGCATCCAAGTACAGCTATAAATGAACTGGTAAAGAATGGATATGATGCTGATGCACTTGCAAGCAAAATATATTTTCACTACACTAATAAATCCGGGGATGCATTTGCTGTAATTTTTGATGATGGAAATGGCATGGATCGTTCAACACTCTTTGGAGACTGGCTAAAACCGTCGGTAAGTTCAAAAAGAAAACCAAATGCGAAGAGTGAAATCTATAAAAGAAATTTACTTGGTAGTAAAGGAATTGGTCGATTGGCTGCTATGGCTTTAGGAGAGAATGTTACTGTCGTTTCAAAAAAGGAAAAAGATAAAGAATACAATTGGATTACAGTAAATAGGGAAGCATTCCGGGAAGAAAAACTTCTTTCAGATATTGATTTTCCAGGCGATGAAATATCAGATTTTATTAAGTTATTTAATGATCATGAATTTGTTGAAGAGAGAATTGCTTTGGATATTGAAAAAGAGATCAAACTCCATAATGAATTGCCTGCTGAAAAAGTAACCGAAAAAACTGTCAATGAAAAAATAGTTCATAATAATGCAGGTGTGGTTAATTTTCTTTATGAAGCAGGTTTAAACTCTTTTGAAAAGGGAACCCTGATAGTAATTGAATCACTTGATAATTCTGTACTCAAAATATTAAGTGAAGATTTTAATCAAATTGAACTTCCTGACGAAGTAGTAGAACCTTATAAAAACACAAAGTTTTATAAAGCTCTTGCTACATTGATAACACCTTTAAATCTCAATACGGAAATACAAAAGGAATTACTGGAAAAAAAACTCATTGAGAAAGAGAAAGCAATATCAGGTATAGAAAGTAATTTCTCTATTAAATACGCAACCAATTTATTACCGGATCAGGAAAAAGAAATAGACTGGTTGTCAATTAACCCTATTCCGATGCAATCAGCATACGATTATCGTATTTATGGAAAAGTAGCACAAAACGGAAACGTGAATGGCTTTATTTCCTACCAAAGGCTTGATTCAGATGCTCATGAAAAAAAGTTTGAATTAACCAAGGAAGATGTAGATGAAGAAAAAGACATTAAGGAAGATTTATTTAGTGATGCTGAAAATAATAAAACCGGTGAATACTATTTTGATATAAGAGTTTATGATATAGGAGAGAAGGACAATCTTGAAAAGCTTGCAAGAAGTGTAAATTTAAAAAGTGGTGCAGAATTCAGAAAAGTTTTTAAGGATTTTCAAGGACTTAGGATTTCTAAAAATGGATTTGGGGTAAAACCTTATGGAGAGGAAGTTGAGGATTGGATAGAGCTATCTAAAGCTAGAGTTCAGAATCCCGGACAGAATGTGAATACTAATCAAATTTTCGGTTACGTTTTTTTCTATTCTCCTGATAATGATGCATTGGAAGAGCAGACTAATAGAGAAGGGTTCATGGAAAATAAGGCTTTTCAGGAGGTCAAAGCTACTTTAAAAGATATTTTCTCTGCCTTAGGAAAGAAAAGGTACAATTACAGATTACTTCACGGCTTGGGGAGGGTTCCTACCAGCAAACATCAAAGACCAGACTTTGAAGAATATCTGAATAACCTTAATAATTTAAAAGCCAGCCCACAATTAATCAATTATTCCGAAAAATTTATGAAAGAAGTGACCACTTCTATGGATAATATTGAAGAATCATTGTCTTTCTCCGAACGTTTGGCTTCACTGGGAAGTGGAATAGAACTGGTTTATCATGAAATGGCACAACCTATATCAGGACTAAGAACAACTAAATCATCATTAGATTTAAAAAAACAGAAAATTGATTCAGTAGTACGGGATAACTTCATTAATGATATTAATTCCTTGCATCACGCGACTGATGTATTAGTGGAATTACGTAAGTCTCTACAGCCTGCAATTGGTAGAACCAGAAAGAAAAAATTCAATCCTTATAATACATTCTTGAAAGTTTGCAACCTCTATAAATCGGACATTGAAGAGTTTAATATATCTATAATAGCAGATGACCGATTAAAAGATTACAGTATAACAGATCTTGAATATGCCTTCTGGATAACATTTCTTAACATCATTAACAATGCTATTTACTGGCTGAAAAAAACTGAAAGAGAAGGAGAGATTCGATTTTTTATGGAAAAGGATCAGTTTGTAGTTAGCAATTCTGGGCCATTTATCAATGAGGATTTGATCGAGCATATATTTAATTATGGGATTACTACGCGATCTGAAAAAAACGCTACTGGGTTGGGTCTTGCCTTTACTCAAAGCATTCTTAGCAGGAATAATTGGAGTATTCAGGCCGAAAACCGCAAAGATGGTCCTGCATTCATCATTAAAAAAACAAAAAATGGCTAATGGAGTAGTTATACACCTTGATAATGATTCTAAAGGGATTCTAGAACCTTCTAAAAACTTTTTCGTTCAACTTGGCCTTGATTTGGATTACATAAGTTGTCAAACAAAAGAAGAGTTTAATCAAGCTGTAAATAATAATAAAATTGACATTAAGGCTTTAATTTTTGATTTACTAAGTAAAGAACCAAGTAAAGAAGAACTGCACCAGGAAGATGCCGAGTTTTTTGAAGTTATACGAACAAGCTTTGCTAAATATAATATACCAATTTTTATTTATAGCGGCTATTTACAAGCACTTGACAATGAGTTTGAGGGTTATGGAACTGTGTTTAAGACTGACAAACAATATGGTATTAAACCAGTTTTTGACAAACTTAAATTATTATTGGAATCCGGTTTTATTGATGTGTTTTGCCCAGGGGGTGTTTTAGAAACTGAAATCAAAGATGAGCTACATAATTCTTTTATTCGGCAGTTTACAAGAAATGATCAGATTGAAGAGGTTATAAAAAGTATTTCAGAAGGAATTAAAGAAGATCCTAAACAACTTTCAGATAGGGTTAAAAAAATATTTAAGAGAATAACGATAAAGACTCTTGCTTCCGATTTATTGGCTCCGATTGCTGATAGCGAAGATAAAGTTCATCCAATTGAACATTTTTATAAACGCCAAAGTAAACTGGACATTTGGACGGGAGATATTTGGAAAGAAAAGGTTGCTGATAACTATATATTAGTTTTAACGCCAAGATGTGATTTTGCAACAGGAAAAGCAGAAACAATAATTTATATAAACATAAATGAATTACCAAAGCCAATTAGTCTTAATGGAAATCCTGCTGATATTGAAAAACGAATGAGAGACTATTTGACAGACAATTTACAAGGTAAATCAACCAGATATATTCCTAGTAATACATTTTTCCCAAGTGGAGGGATGGCTACAATGAATGAACATTCAACTGTTCAAATTGATGATTTCAAAAACAACTTCGAATATGTTATTACCCTAAGTGATGACCTAACTAATGAAATAATAGGAAAGTTTGCATACTATTTTCTCAGAACAGGAATAACCAACATTAATGAATATGAGTTTGAAGCAATAATTAGAGATTTGAATTCTCAAGGAAATAATGCCAAAAAATAAAAACTGGTCAATAGACGAACATATTGTAGCCTTCAATTTATACTGTAAAATTCCATTTTCCAAAATCAATGCGAATTATGCTCCAGTAAAAGAATTAGCCAAGATCATTGGTCGTAGTAGTGGTTCTGTAGCAATGAAGCTGGCAAATTTTGCCAGACTGGACCCTGCTTTACAAGCCAGAAATGTTTCCGGATTAAGTCAGGGAGCTAAAGGGGAGGAGGAAGTATGGAATAAATTCAATGATAACTGGGAAAAATTAGCTTGGAAAAGTGAGCAAATATTGGCCAAATATAAAGGCGAATCCATTGAGAAATCGGGTGAAATCAATACAGATAACATTCCATCTGAAGGTAAAGAAAGAGAAACCATAGTTAAAACAAGGGTAAATCAATCCTTCTTCAGAAAAACTATATTGGCTTCTTATAATTATGCTTGCTGTATTACAGGAATATCAATTCCCGAGTTGTTAATAGCAAGTCATATAATTCCGTGGTCAGAAGACCATAAAAATAGAGTGAATCCTTCAAACGGATTATGCCTGAATTCCCTACATGACAGGGTTTTTGATATAGGATTGATGACAATAACACCTGATTATAGAATAAAGCTTTCAAAAGCTATACTTAAAATTAAAGACAGCAACACTGCCAATTACTTTTTGCCATATCAGGATAAGACCATTAACTTACCAAAGCGTTTTCTTCCGGGAAGAAAATTTCTTGAATGGCATAATAGGAATGTTTTTATTGATTCTATATGACACTCAAATATTATGTTAAATAAAAACGTCAACATTTGAGAGCAATGGCAAGTCAAGAATAGCAGGGTGTACTTGAGTTCCCTGTGGGCGGAAGCTTTATTCTGTCCAGATTTTTTTACTTTTTTATCAATGAAAAAAGTAAAAATCTAGCGGCTTGAGCGTAAAGTGAACACCAATTATATAATTCAACCAATCTTATTAACTGATGAATCTACGCTTTGTAACGTCATAAATTTCCTTAACATAATTCCGGACGATATGCAACCAAGCCTCGCTGCGGTGTACATATCTGGAATTATGCTAAATATTCAGAGTTTTCTAAATCATCAAGGAGCACATTTCAAGGTGATCAATTGAGTAGGGGAGACAGTAAAAATTTAATCTTGAAGCCATGGAATCTAATATATTGTTAGGCCCTATCTTGCAAAAATTCGTAGATAAAGGTTATTGCCAGGTAGATGTGGGTATTTCGGTCAGACTATGCCACTGATTTCGGAGTGACCGTGCCACTTTGAAAGATGTAGTAATAGCTCAAAAATTAATTTAAAGTTTCCTTTTTCTCATCGACTAGATTGTCGGGTTGATAGGAGGGGAGGAGTTGACAATTCGGTCCGGATTTGCAACGGCCAAGGTTCCTTCTCAATTACTTCATAGTAGGCTGTTACTGGGCTCTAAGAAGCAATAAGGGTTGAGCCAATCGATGGTCAAAGGTACGGTT
>JAOUKG010000128.1 GCA_029882725.1 Cyclobacteriaceae bacterium | reverse complement strand
AGCTCTTGCGTCGCAGCATCATCTACTTTAAACATACTCATAATGAGTGTCTTTGCACCCGCAACTAAAAATGCCCTCTGAAGACCATACACCCCCTCACCAATCTCTAATTTACCCAACCCCGTTTCACAAGCGCTTAAAACAACCAGATCCGTTCCTTCCAGATTGAGGTTCATTGCCTCATAGGCGGTAAGGATTCCACTTTCAAGATTATAATTGAATGAAGTTTGATCAAGAACGTCCCCTCCACCGGTAAGCACAAGTCCTGTTTGAAGTAAGGGGTTATTTGAAGCGTCATTGTCATTCAAAGTAAATTCCGATGACTTTTTGGTTTCAGCGTTAAAAAAACCATGAGTGGCAATGTGCAGTATGGAAGGGCTAACTACTGCCTTTACCTGATCTTCGGTAGCTTCATCTTTAGTATAGTAATCACTTTCAAAACCGTTGTTACTTAGTAAACGTCTTAGTTGAGTAACCTCTTTTTCTGTACCCGGAAGGGCAAATACTTTACCACTGTTGTTCGCAGTTAAATAATAATCAGGATTACCAAACATTAAAGCAGACCTTTCCTTACTATTTTCTGACTGTTTTTCCCTTGCATTAAGGTACAAATCTTTTGTATTGCTTATCACCACAATGTTTGAATTATCAATTACGTATTTTCCCTCTGAGATTGGAATTGCTTCCAGATTGATTTGGTTATAAACCCCATCGGCAGACAAATAAATAGTTGAGAGGCTACCTATTTCAGAAACTATGGGTTCCCAGTATGTACTGTAACTGTTATTATCCTGAATTCTGTTTTGAATAGCAATATTATAATACCTAAAGGATCTGGTTTCTAAATTCTGACCATTTTTCATTAAAATTACCGACGGTATTTTTTGACTGGCATCCTTTTTCAAATACATAACTGCATAGATTACAGAATCGGTAAACACGTGATTAAAATAACGAAACCGTACCATTTCAATGGCTACTTCATTGTCTTTAAGTGCTGATTTTACATTTTGCCAATTTACTTTATCCTGTTCCAGGTCGCTACTAAAAACCTCTGATTGTTCAGAAAGCCCTTTTTCAAGTGTTTCAACTTCCTGAGAAAGCTTTGCCAGATTAATCCCGGAACTTTGCAGTTGCTCATCATTTAAAGAAAATGCTTTTGTTAAGTCTTCTTTCTTGTCTAGCCAGGTTTGATAACTTTCTATGAGTAATTCATCACCAGAATTCAAAATCCGTTCCCTTACCCGAATTGATGAGCTAAGTAAAAGAGCCTTGGTATTCAATGCATTATTATAAAGTTTACCAATTACTGCAGGGTCCTGATCTAAAAAGGTCAGAGCCACTGTGTTGTAGTATTCAAAATCAGGCTTAATCGTATTCCAGAATTTTGCTTTTTCACGCTCACTTAACGATTTGAAATACCTGTCAATGTAGTCATTGTAACTTACCAAAGCACTTTCAATCAACTCTTTGGCCAATTGGGATTTCCCATCCATAAAATACACCCTACTGAGTTTGGTTTGTGTTTTCACATATTCAGGATGGTGAATATTTAATGATTTTTTGAAGTTATCACGTGCCTTGATATAATTTTCCTCTGCTTTAGCATAATTTTTGTTTTGATAATAAACATCACCCACTAAAACATCGATCCTACCTATATTCACATTTCGACTACTTCCTCGCTGGCCTGTTATTTCAATCCAAATTTGTTGTGCCTCTGATAATGCTTTAAATGCTTCACTCAATTTATTTGACTTAATGTATACTTTGGCAAGATTAGTACTCACTTCAGCATATCTGGGGTTTTTATTTGAAAGTGTTTTACTTATGGTTTCCCGGGCTTCCAACATGATTTTTTCAACATCTTCGAAATTATCATTATTGTAAAAACGGGCGATTCCCAATTGCGAAAGATTTAAAGCAACATTTATATGATCCCTTCCATACCGTTCTTCTTGTATTGCCAGTCCTCTACTTATATTATCTATGGCTTTTTCATAGTCACCTATTGTGGTATAAAGCTCACCTAACAACAGCATGGTTTGTGCCGTTTTGGTGGATTTTTCACCAAAAACTTCAACCGCAATTCTGTAGGCACGTTGTGAAATTTTTTCTGCTTCACTGTAATTACCCAGTAAAATATCCAATCGCCCCTTATTAATAAGTGTCTTAACAATCCGCCCGGAATTTGCGCCGTATATTTTTTCATATTCCAAAATCAGATCGTCAAGAAGTTCCTCGGATTTACTGTAATGACCAAGGTAAATGTACAGTGCTGAGAGTTCATCTGTTATTTCAAAAGTATTGTAACCTTCCAGAGTTCTGGCATCCTCCAGCAAATCCTGTGAATCATTGATAAGTTCTTCTGCCTTATCAAAATATCCCTCAATTACGTATAATCTTGCTTGCGTTTCTTGCGCTTTAACCAAATGCACTACATTGTACTCATCATTCTTTATCTTCTTGTTTTTATAGATATCAAGTACTTTTTCAATATTTTCACTTCCTTTTTCGTAATCCCCCATACTTATCTGAAGACTTGCAACTTTCTCAAGTACTTTCGCATATTCCATATCTTCCAAATCCCTGAATTTCTCCAATGAAATCCGTACTGCTTCATCCAATAATTCACCGGCCTCCTGAGGTTTGTCCTGAAATTCTTTCATCGTGGCCAAGTGTGTAAGTATATTGAGATAATCGGGATGCATTGAGTTCACCTCTTTATTTATTACCGAATAGAAACTCTTTTGATAAATTTCTTCGGCCAGTGTAATGTTATTGGTATAATCCACATAGAAATTTGCTAAATCAACTCTGGCTAAATGTGTAATGGGTGCATATTCTCCATATAATGCCGCCTGGATGTCGATTATGTTTTGTAAATATTCTTCTGCCCTGCCAAAATTTCTTTCCTTGATAGCAACCCGGTATAAAAATTCAAGAATATCGATCCTGATTTTATGATTTTGTGGCAAAGACTGTGTATTTGCCAGGAGTGAATGAGCACGATCTTCCAAATTATTGGTTTTGTCCCGATCCAGACGGCTGTTAAAATCCAGTTTTTGAAGGTTTATCTGATGCAGACTGTTTTTATGAAAATTCTTATTCAATGCTTTCTCATAATCAATTTTCATGTTTCTATACTTTGAAGCCTGTCTATTCATCAAATACTGTTTCAACAAAGCCTCATAAATTTCAAACGCCAGCAAATGCCCTTCATTGTGGCTCTTTTTCAGTTTATCCAAAATTTTGTAATAGCTTTCTTCCCTATGAATTCCTTTTCCCAATAATTCCGGATCCAATCCATTTTCCACTTTGAATTGAGCAAATGAAAATTCATGACTTATATACTCGAAACTCTTGGGGCCTAAAAATTTACTTTCTTTAGCTATCCAGTCGCGGGCACTTTCATAATGATTATAACCTTGCTCCAAATTACCCATTTTACCATAAGTACGAGCCTTAAACGATATAATTTGCGCATAATCTGAATATCGCTGTCTCAATTCTTCTTCCGTTAGTTTTCTGGTATGTTCCTTTCCCTTATCGTCAAAATATTTTTCCTTCGTACTTAATCTGTTCTTAAAGTAGGATTCAACCTCCTGAATATATTTTAAGGCATCTTTATAATATCCCTGCTCTGATAATATTTTACCATGAAATAATTTAGATCTTGCAAATAATGCCTCCGAATGCCCTTCTGGATTTAAATTTTCCTGAACAGAATTGAGGTATTCTGATGCCTTTAAAAAATTACCATAACTCATGTAAGCATCTGAAATTTCCAAAAGAAGATCAAGGTGCTTCTCTGAATTCTGCCCGTAAACGTTTTGAGCTGTTTTGGCTGCATTTTCCAAACTGACATCAAAACCTGACACAAGACCTGAAGCCCAATAATAACGAGCCTCCCTTAAATAATAAATTGGTGTATAGGCATTTTCTTTTCCAAGACGACCAATTTGATTTTTAAACTTTCCCAATTGCTTTATAGCCTTTGCATAGTACCCGCTTTCATATTTAGCATCAGCTTTTTTCAATTGTGCATCGTATTTTTTTTGTGAAAAAGCTGATGCAGAAAAGAATAATAAGAAGAATAAAATCCAATTCCTTTTCATAACTATATCTATTTATATAATAGTAGAGACGCTGCATGCAACGTCTCTACATTGATAATAACAAATTATCCATAATACTTTTTGCGGCTTCAGTAATCACAGTTCCTGGCCCAAAAATACTCAACACACCTTTTTCCTTAAGGAATTGATGATCTTTATCAGGTATAACTCCCCCAGCTACCACCTTTATGTCAGAACAATTCAGTTTTTTTAGTTCCTCAATAAGCTCAGGAATAAGTGTATTATGTCCTCCGGCCAAACTTGATATACCTACTAAATGCACATCATTGTCGGAAGCTTGTTTAGCTACTTCAGCCGGCGTCTGAAAAAGTGGAGCTATATCTACATCAAACCCCATATCAGCAAAGGCGGTGGCAATTACCTTCGCCCCCCGGTCGTGGCCGTCTTGTCCCATTTTGGCAACCAAAATCCGGGGCCTGCGCCCTGTTTTCCTTTCGAAATCAATTGATTTCAGAATAATCCTTTCTATATCTTTTTTCATTCCTGTATGTGATGAATAAACGCCTGATACTGAAGAAGAGGTTGCTGAATATCTTCCAAAGGCCATTTCCAAAGCCAGAGAAATTTCTCCCAAAGTAGCACGTGCGCGTGCACACTCTATGGCTAATTCAATAATTGGCCCTTTGCTTTTGGCACTAACGGTTAACCGATCGAGTAATTCCTGCACCTGTTTATTGTTTCTCTCAGTTTTGATCTTTTTTAAGATTTCCAACTGACTGTTTCTAACCATGGCATTATCAACATCCAAAATTTCCAAAGGTGTATTTTCAGTGGTTTTATAGGCATTGACACCTATAATTTTTTCCGTCCCCGAGTCAATTGCTGATTGCCTTTTGGTAGCGGCCTCCTCTATTTTAAGCTTGGGTAATCCCTTTTCAACGGCCTTGGTCATTCCCCCGTATTCCTCAATTTCCTGAATATGCCGCCATGCTTTTTCTGCTAAATGGCCAGTGAGATATTCAAGATGAAAAGAACCCGCAAATAAATCGATGGCTCTTGTTATTCCACTCACTTTCTGTAAATAAATTTGGGTATTACGTGCAATTGCTGCCGAATAATCGGTTGGCAAAGCAATAGCTTCATCAAGGGAATTGGTATGCAACGATTGTGTGTGCCCACAAACCGCAGCCAATGCCTCAATTGCCGTTCTGGCAATATTATTATAGGGATCTTGTGCTGTTAAACTCCAACCTGAAGTTTGACTATGGGTTCTCAATGCCAAACTTTTTGGATTCTTGGCTTCAAATGAATTCACAATTTTAGCCCACAACAATCTCCCTGCCCTCATCTTGGCTATTTCAGTAAAGAAATTCATTCCAATGCCCCAAAAAAAAGATATTCTTGGTGCAAAATCATCGATTGGAATACCTGCGGCAACTCCTGTACGTAAATATTCCAACCCATCGGCCAGGGTATAGGCCAATTCAATATCCGCGGATGCCCCCGCCTCATGCATGTGATATCCACTTACACTTATTGAATTAAAGCTGGGCATATTTTTGGACGTATAGCGAAAAATATCCGCAACTATATCCATAGACCCCTCCGGGGGATAGATGTATGTATTTCGAACCATAAACTCCTTCAAAATATCATTTTGTATGGTTCCCTTCAACGCTTCCGGAGATACTCCCTGCTCTTCTGCGGCAACAATATAAAAGGCCATGATTGGAACCACTGCCCCATTCATGGTCATTGAAACTGACATTTGATCCAATGGAATTTCATGAAACAAGCGTTTCATATCTTCAACCGAATCAATAGCAACCCCCGCCTTACCAACATCTCCAGTTACCCGGGGATGATCAGAGTCATATCCACGGTGAGTGGGAAGATCGAAGGCTACGGAAAGACCTTTTTGCCCTGCTTCCAGATTTCGTCTGTAAAATGCATTTGAATCGTCTGCCGTGCTGAAACCTGCATATTGTCTTATAGTCCATGGGCGATCCAGATACATGGAACTATAAGGGCCCCGTAAAAAGGGCGGCTTTCCTGCTATAAAATCGAGATGTTTGAACCCATTAATATCTTCAGGCTTTGCCAGACAAGGCGTGGGTATTTCATCCGGCCCTTGCCAGAAGCCTTTTTGTCCTGGTAACTTCTCCTCCGGAAACACAGGACTTTCCCAAAAATCCCTAGGAAACATACTTTCGGAAGATGGGTGTTTTTTTGCCAATTCATAAATTTGAGAACCCAGGGTATCAATCCACCCCTTGGTCATTTCCTCAATTAGAAAGGAGCCCTCAATAGGGTTCTGAGTTTTCCCGATATTGGATTCCTCTTTCAGTAAGGTGCTAATGTTTTTCAATATCCTGCCGTGATAGGAATTTTCTCCATTTACTTCAATGATCAACCCATTGGAGCTTCCTAATAAACAGGCCAATGACTGCAATGGTGCCGAAATCAGATACCCCTCAGGCTCCAAATCAAGATTAGCATCCCTATTAATAGAGGAAAACAGGGTCAATTCAGACAAGTAAACTTTAAAATCTGCCCGATTGAGCATGATGCCGAGCATTATCCTAAAAACACGAAGAACTACTATATTTTCAATGAAATGATGACCTGCCCTGTAAATAAAAAACAGTTGTGAAGGATCAAAACCCGGGTCGCTATTTCTTTTTTCAATGAGGTCATTAACTACTTTCAGCATCCAATTTGCCGAATTATCAAGCGATAAAGGCAGATCAATACCATAGGAACATCCTTTTTGTCCAACTAATGATGAGTTATTTTCGATGCTGTTTTTCGACCACACATATAAAGGAGTTTCCAAACTATTGTTTTCGGAAACAAGAAGGTGGTTTATGAATTTTTCCAATCCTGATAACTGTTCAAAATTGGAAATTTGATTTATTGCCAAACCATCTAAACCATCCAGGGCATTGGATTGGATGAGATGAGGAATAGATTTTTCATTTTCTATTTTCAAAAAGGT
>JAOUKG010000127.1 GCA_029882725.1 Cyclobacteriaceae bacterium | reverse complement strand
CCTGAGAGGCCTTGTCAAACATAATTTCTCTAATGTCATCCAGAGTAACTATACCAACCAGCTCTCTATTTTCATTTACAACAGGAAAAATATTTCGTTTACTCTTCTTTACCAACCGTGTTAATTCCCCCAAAGTGGCTTCAGGCACAATGGTCAGGAGATCCCTTTCAACAATCTTGTCAAGATTTATCATACTCAATACTTGCCTGTCTTTATCGTATTGAATTAAGTCTCCTTTTTCAATCAAATTTTTGGTGTATAAGCTACTTTTTTCAAAAAAAGAACTCGTGGAAAAAGCTATTGCCGAAACCAACATAAGAGGTACAAAAAGACCATAACCACTGGTAATTTCTGCAATCAAGAAGATAGCAGTAAGTGGTGCATGAAGAATGCCACTCATGGCACCACACATACCTACCAAAGTGAAGTTACTTTCACTGATTATTGGTGAACCCATAATTTGATTTACAGAACTTGCAAATACAAACCCAGCTAACCCTCCTATAAAAAGTGAGGGGGCAAAAATACCTCCACTTCCTCCAGAACCTATAGTCAACGCGGAGGCTATGGGTTTAATGAGTAATACACCCAACAAGAAAATAATTATAACTGGGATATTTGTGAAGTTTTCAAAAAACAAACTGTTATGTAGTGTCTCACTACTGTTGTTGTTCAACAATAATTTTATAGTATTGTATCCCTCTCCATATATAGGAGGAAATAAGAAAATAATGACACCCAGAGTAACTCCCCCAAAAACACCCCGCCCCATCACATTCTTTATTTTCCTTACCGCACTTTCTATTTTATAGGTTAATCTTGTAAAATAAACACTAACCAAGCCACAGGTTATACCCAAAAGAATATAATAAGGAACGTCGCTCGATACAAACTGCTCTTTCAATTGAAAGGAAAATAGCACATCATCGCCCAAAAGCATTAGGGATACCAGGGAACCACATACTGAACTAATGAGCAGAGGAATAAAAGTAGAAATACGTACATCGGCAAGTATTACCTCCATACAAAAAATAACTCCTGCAATGGGTGAGTTGAAAATGGCAGAGATTGCGGCAGCGGCACCACAACCTATCATAATACTCCGCTTTTTCTGGTCCATATGTACCAGTTGGCTAACATTCGAACCAATTGCAGAACCTGTTACAACAATGGGGGCCTCCAAACCTACACTACCTCCAAAACCAACAGTAATGGCACTCGTAAGCATTCTTGAATACATTTTTGCTCTATGTATTATTCCATTTCGCTTTGAAATATCATATAGAATTTGCGTAATGCCATGACCCAGGTTTTCCTTTAATATATAATTAGCAAGGAATACTGTGATGACAATACCCACCATAGGAAAACCCAGATAAAAATAATTTACATACTTTATATCTACTCCGCTAGTAAGTAAATGTTGAAAATAATGCACACATATTTTGAGCAATACGGCAGCAAAACCACTTAAAATCCCAATTATGCTTCCCATAATCAGAACAAAATTGCGGTCACTTATATGTTTTAATCTCCAAATAAGAAATTTAAACATCCATTCATTTACAATATTCGTGGACTTTTCCGCCATGCCTGCAAATTTAAATCATGCATTCATTAAATAGCCATATTAAAGTCTAAAACTTCGCATTATTTTCTCACAACATTAGATTGTCTTTATGAATCTTTGAACAAACCCTGTTATTTAACAGCCCTGATCATTTGCATCTTTCCCGGAGGACCTTGCAATTCTTCTACTTTAAAACCCAATGTTTTCAAATTTCTTTTGAAGGCGCCTTGTGCACAATAGGTTACGAACTTCCCTCCCGTTGCCATACTGTTTCCAACTTTTTCCAATACCTTAACCGACCAAATATCTGCTTGTTTGGATGGTGCGAAAGCATCAAAATATACCAGATCAAAATAATTGTGGGGCAAATCTATTTCCTCCACTTTCTGATGGTATTTTTTTATTTTAAAATAGGGGGAAACTTCTTTTTGTTCGTCCCAGGAAATTTGATGTAAATTCAAAAAAGCCTCTGCCGACAATATATACTTTCCATAATTGAGTTTTTCGTAAACCTCAGGTAATATAGGATATGCTTCAACAGTATGGTACTCAACAGCGACCTTCCTTTTTAATGCCTCTCTCAGTGTGAGCAAGGCGTTCAATCCGGTACCAAAACCTATTTCCAAAATTTTTAAGCCATTAGTCTTTACAAATTGTGAAAAACCTTGTTTGATGTACACGTATTCCGACTCCTGAATCGCACCGTATTTGCTGTGGTATGTTTCATTCAGGTTGGGCAGTTCCAAAGAATGCGATCCATCCTCAGTTTCTATAATTCTTATATCCTTTCCCTCTGTCATTTACCGAATTTTAAACTATTTATTTATATAGATTTCTACTCTAATTTGGAATTATTAGGCAATTAACCCAATTTTGAACTCATGAAAAAACTATTCTCCATACTATTCTTTATCCACTTTGTTTCGCTATCTGTTTTTGCACAAGTTCAGGAAGGGAAGGCTTCATTTTATGCCGATAAATTTGAAGGTCGTCCTACGGCAAGTGGTGATAAATACCGACATAATAAATTAACGGCAGCTCATAAATCTTTACCCTTTGGAACCATTGTAAGGGTTACCAACCTTGCCAATGGAAATAGTGTAGAACTAGAAATCAATGACCGGGGACCTTACGTGGACGGCAGAATTATAGATGTTTCCAGATCGGCAGCTGAAAAACTTGGTTTTATAAATCAGGGAATTGCCGATGTAAAAATGGAAATTGTAGATGCTGGCGATGGAAAAGGGGGAACTGTTGTTCAACCTATTGCCAATGTTGCTGTAGATGAAGCGGAATTTTATGAGTTTGAGGTTTCCAGAATCTATGCGCTGGGTTATGGTGTTCAAATAGGTAGTTATCAGGAATTGGCAAATCTGGTACGTTTTTGCGAAAACCTAAAATCTTCCTATAGAAAAAAAGTAACAGTTCAAGTAAAGGTTATCAACGGCGTAAAAGTTTATACGGTTATTGTAGGTCAATTTACTGCCCGTGAAAAAGCTGAAGAATTTAAATCAGAAGTGATGCCTCGTTTTCCTGATGCCTTTATTGTAGATTTCACCAAATTGAAATAAATAACAAGGATTTTGGAATAATGAACCTTTGAGGACCTAAAATTTACGCCAATTAGAGTTTTGTTAATTTAGGGCAGCCAATTAGGTACCCCCGCATTAAAAAATGACCCCAAAAATTGGCATCAATCAAAAATAAACACAAATGGATATTTGGCAACAAATTATAGAAGGAGCCTCCAACAGTTCTTTTCTGGAATTTGTGGCTTTAATCTTTGGCCTTTGGAGTGTATGGCTGGCGCGCCAGGAGCGTATTGCATTGTACCCCACGGGTTTAGTCAATGTAGCCATTTCAATTTATATATGTGCAATATTCGGGCTTTACGCCGATATGGGTATAAATATGTATTACCTTATAATCAGTATCTACGGCTGGATACACTGGCAAAAAGGAGAAAAAGGTAACTCGCTTCCTATTACCTCGCTTGTAAAAATGGAATGGGTAAAAGGTGTATTGTTACTGCTGGTTTCTTTTATCATTATAGGGATCATTCTTGTAAAATTCACCAATTCCACTGTTCCCATGTACGACGCCCTGACCACTTCCCTTTTTATCGTTGGCATGTGGTGGATGGCTGAAAAGAAAATCCAACACTGGTTGGCCTGGATTGTTGGCGACGCCCTTTCCATACCTTTGTATTTTTATAAAGGACTCGGCTTTTTTGCACTCCAATATCTTATTTTTACAATTATGGCTATATCCGGATATATTCATTGGCGTAAACTCATGAAAAAATGATTAAAATTGCCGTAACCGGCCCTGAATCAAGTGGAAAAACTTCTCTTGCAAAACACATAAGTAAATTCTTTAGCCTTAAACTGGTTTCCGAATATGCCCGGGAGTTTTTGAATTTAGCCAATGGAAAATATACTGAAAGTGACTTGCTACTCATAGCCAAAGAACAATACAAACAAAATCATTTAGAAACACTTTCCGGAAAAGGGCTCGTAGCCGATACTGAACTTACAGTAATATCTGTTTGGAGTCAGGATAAATTTGGGAAAATAGATCCTTTAATTGAACAACTCCGGAAAAAAGAACAATTCGACCTCTACCTTCTGTGTTATCCCGACCTACCCTGGGAACCCGATCCCTTAAGGGAAGACCCCTTTCGACGAATCGAACTTTTTGAAAACTATTTAACTTTTCTCGATAACGCAAATGCAAACTATTCTATTATAAAAGGAGAAAACAGAGAAAAGCAAGCTGAAAATCATATTAACAAATTATACAGTTCTTATCTCTAATAAAAAGACTGTTTCCGAATATTCTGAAAAATACCAATTATGTAGAACTCTGTTATACCCAAACATGTTTCAAATAGAAGTTAAACGTTTATTTGAAATATAAATTTGCCAAAAAAACTTATCTTGAATCCGGGGAGGGGAGGGCTTGTCCCACCTCTTATTTATACGCTGGTTTTATGTCATTTTGATGAACCCTGATTATGCATAGCACTCTATTACTGTTCAAAAATACTTCAAATATGCATAAGAAATCCAAATTTGGCACTCACCATAATGGTTATTATGTTTCGGTGCCAAATCCTGCTTTTTCAAGTATCTTTTTTGCCTTTTTGATCCTCATTACAAACCCTATTGCATAAAACGGGTTTAAGACATTTACAAATAAAAATGGATTCAAAGACAATTACCATCAATAAATAAAAAGGTTCTAAACTAAATTTTAAATCCTTTTTATTTATTATTTACAGTAATTTTGCCTAATTATAATAATTAATACCTTTTATGGCCGACCAAAGTAAACCAACGGAATTAAAACCTTCCGAAAATATTGATAAAATAGAGTTAAGAAATTTGCGAATTGAAGATTATCGCGAATTAAAAAGTGCCATGATCAAATCGTATCCGGATTGGGAAGGGGCTTATTGGAAAGAAAAGCAAATTGAAATTTTATTGGAAAAATTTCCGGAAGGTCAACTGGTAATTTTAATTGATAACGTGGTTGTAGGTTCTGCTTTGTCTATTATTATAAAAGGTGATGATTTTGAAGATCATCACACCTATAAAGAAATCACGGGCGATTTTACATTTAGTACACATTCGCCGGATGGCAATATACTTTACGGTATAGATGTTTTTATAAGACCCGAATACAGGGGGCTACGATTGGGTAGAAGGTTATACGATGCCAGAAAAGAATTATGTGAAAACTTCAACTTGAAGGCCATTGTTTTTGGAGGGCGAATTCCTCATTACAAAGACTTTGCCGAGACTCTTACACCTAAACAATATATTGAAAAGGTTAAAAGCAAGGAAATTTATGACCCTGTGCTTACGTTCCAAATAAACAATGATTTTTTTCCAATTCGTGTGTTGAAAGGATATCTTCCCGGAGACGAAGGTTCACAGGATTATGCCATCATGTTGCAATGGAATAATCTTTATTATAAGAAGGTAAGCCATGCTATAAATCAAAAAAAATCAATTGTACGACTTGGACTTGTGCAATGGCAAATGAGACCTGTTTCGGGCCCCGAACAACTTTACGATCAAATGGAGTTTTTTATTGATGCTGTATCAGGGTATAAGAGTGATTTTACCCTGTTTCCGGAATTATTTAATGCTCCATTAATGGCTGCATATAACCATTTACCCGAAGCCGAAGCAATAAGAAAATTGGCAGAACATACGGAAAGCATCCGTGACAAATTCAAGGAATTTGCCATTGCCTACAACACCAATATCATCACGGGAAGTATGCCCTATATGGAGGATAATAAGTTGTATAATGTTGGATATTTGTGCCACCGAAATGGTAAAATAGATATGTATCGTAAACTACATATTACCCCAAATGAGGTGAGTTATTGGGGTATGGTGGGTGGAAATGATGTAGAGGTTTTCGATACCGATTGCGGTAAAATTGGAATCATGATTTGTTATGATGTAGAATTTCCGGAACTACCGCGTATCATGGCCGAAGAAGGTATGCAAATCTTGTTCGTTCCCTTTTTAACCGACACACAAAATGGTTATACCCGTGTAAGACATTGCTCCATGGCCAGAGCTATTGAAAATGAATGTTATGTAGCCATTGCAGGTAGTGTAGGTAATTTACCTCGTGTAAGCAATATGGATATACAATACGCACAGTCGGCGGTTTTCACTCCCAGCGATTTCTCCTTTCCAGCCAATGGTATTAAAGGTGAAGCCACCCCCAATACAGAAATGACTCTGATCATTGATGTTGATCTCGACCTCCTCAGAGAACTTCACAATTATGGCAGCGTAAAAACCCTTAAAGACAGAAGATTGGATATTTACACATTGAAAAGAACCTAATATAATATTATAATTTTTTTATTTTTTTTATGATGTAATTATATAAATTGCGGCTATATTATATCCAAAGTCATAATTTAGTGAAATTACTAGCTTCCTTTTTTATTTTTTTATTCTGTGTAACTCTTTCTACTGCGCAACAACCGGTTGCAGAAGTAGTTAAATATTTTCAAAAAAAAGAGGTGCATGATTTCGGTATAACCACCTATTTCGAAATTGAAATAAAAATCAATAACCGTGAAGGAGATATATATGCCGATATAGGCATACCCTTTTCAACCAATAAAGTAAATGATCTTAGAGCAGGTATTTATACTTCCTCAGGCGAAGAGATCAGAAAACTTAAAAAAAAGGACATCAAAACTGTCAGTGATATTTCCGACATATCCCTATACGAAGATTCCTATAATCTGGAATTTTCACTAAGACATAATCAATATCCTTATTCTATAAAATACAGCTATAATACCTTTCTAGATACTTATGTTCATATAGCACATTGGTCTCCGGCTTTTTATAAAAACATCCCCACACTTAAATCAGAACTAATTGTAGAAGCCCCCCTATCCAGAAATTTATTTATTCAAAACTCGGATGGTATATCTTATAGAAAAGAAGAAAATGATACCAAGCAA
>JAOUKG010000126.1 GCA_029882725.1 Cyclobacteriaceae bacterium | reverse complement strand
ACGATTTTATTTTAGAAACTGATGAGCTTTTATTAAATCAGGTATTGTATAATTTAATCCAAAATAGTGTAAAATATAATGATAAGGATATTTGTGAAATAGAAGTAGGATATGAGAAAAATCGTGATTTTATACAATTCTATGTCAAAGACAACGGACCCGGAATAGAAGAGCAACATTTCGATAGAGTTTTCAAAGTTTTTCAATCATTAAATACTAATTCTGAAATTGAAAGTACAGGAATTGGTTTGTCTGTTGTAAAAAAGATAATAGATCAAAGAAACAGGGAAATCAAAGTAGATTCTGTATTAGGTGAAAGCACAACTTTTACTTTTACGTGGTGAGAGTGTTCCTTTCTAATGCTTTGAATAACGGAGTTACACGGAAGGTAACACAGAGTTTCGCGGAGAGGCCTTAATTTTAATATAGATTATGTGATATAGATTAAGTAGATGAAAGTATAAAGCGTTCAACTTGAAAGGTTTTTGATCCAAAGTTGAATAACAAACCTATTTCAATCTTAAAAACTTTCAGGTAATTTAACAGTTGTGCTTTATGCTCCTCTTTAAATTCAGTAGTAGCTTTTAATTCTATCACAACCTTTTCTCCCACTAAAAAATCTACCCTTCTACTTCCAATTGGGTTTAAATTATTCTTATAAAAGATATCCATAGATGCTTCTCTAACGAACATAGGCTTTTCAGTTTCAATTTCAATGGCCAATGCACGCTGATATATAAGTTCCTGATACCCATTACCCAGTTCCTCAAAAACCTTCATCCCACACCCTATTATTTTATAAGTTAGTTCCTCGTGTTTTAAAATTCCCATAGCTTTTGTTTTACTGCCATGAAGTTCAAAAACGAAGAGTTGAAATACAATATTTTGGTAAATCTTAAACGTTTAAATTAATAAAAAACTTCTCCGCGAAATTCCGTGTTTCTCCGCGAAATTCCGTGTTTATTCCGTGTCCTTTCTGCGATTCAATTGTTGGTGTTGGGGGTGATTATAAATAGAAATAGAGACAGATCATCATCTGTCTCTATTTATCCAACCCTTATCGATCATTTTCCCGGAGTGAATATATCACGCAATTGATCTATCATTTGATTGCCTCCCGACAATGAAATGGTATTGATTTTATCGGCAATTTTTTCCACATATTCCATCTCCTTCAATTTGAACAACATTTCGTTGTCTTCCATCAATTTGGCTGTGTTGAGCAAGCTTCTGGTAGAAGCGGTTTCTTCTCTACGCGTAATCACATTGGCTTCTGCCTTCTTCTGTGCTATCAACACTTGGTTCAGAATATCTTTTACCTCTCCAGGCAAAATGATGTCCTTTACACCGCAACCCAAGATAGACACCCCCAACACTCCGGCTTTATCCTTCAATGTTTCAAAAACAAATTCAGAGATCTCCTCTTTTTTCGCCAACAATTCGTCCAAAGTGAATCCGCCAATGTATTGCCTCAATGCCAACTGCACTAATACGTACAATTGCCTCTCGTAATCCTTGTTATTGATAAGTGCTTTGACAACATCAATTACTTTATACTGCGTATTAAAATTAACACGCAAAGCAGCTTTATCTTTGGTAAGGATTTCCTGGCCAGATACTTCTATTTGCAGCTGCCTCAAATCCACATTGGAAATAGAAACATTTCGTGCATTTTTCCAGAAGTAGTATTGCCCGGGAGTAAGTATCCTATCCATTTTGTTGTCAATAAACAAAACTCCTTTTTCAAAAGATTCAATTTTGCATACCCTTACATAAGGCAGAAATTCACTTCTGTTTACAACTTCAATGTTGATACCTTCGGTAATATCTACTTTGGTGATATCGACCATTACAAATGAGTAATCCTTCAAACCTTTCCAGAAAGCATAGATACCGGATTTCAAAATGGCTTTGAAGTTTTGTTTTTCAAATTGTACCGCCAATTGGGTGTCCTTGACATCCACCACGGTCAACATAGACTTCAAAGCTTCATCTTTCAACAGAATATCCAAGTCTGTTTTAGGTTCAAAAGGCCTGGCCATATCGTAGATAAAGACCTCATCGGTTATCCATAACCAGTATGCGCCGGCCGTAATAACTTTTCTGTAGTTTCCGTTTCTAAAAACCAAACCTACTTTTCCTTCATTGATTCTAACCCTTTTCATTTTTTTACAGGTTATAAATCCACATTTTATAGTGGATTAATGTTTAACATTCATTTATAATTATCGGCCAATAATTCAATTTTAAAGAAAGTAGCCGGGTTGATCCATTGTTCAGAAACGGCACCGCATTTTAGAATGACTCCTAGGCACGATCGACAGAAATGAGTCAATGAGTTGTCTTATTTACTATTAAAAAGTCAAGTCATTGCCTTAAAACTGCCAATATCTGCCCTTTTACCCTTCGGTATCCATGCTGGCACAAGGTTTTCAAACAATTTCAGACTGAACTACTGACAAACAGGCTTCCGGTATTTTGGCTGAGTTGGTTTCCGCTTAAAGCGAAAAGAAACGCAGTTCATACCATCGGCCCTATTGCCTGCTTCACAGTCTGGGGATCTACCCTACTACTCTCAGGCGGCCATTTTTTAGGAAGTGGCCACTTCCGGAAAGTGGATTTTCATTCCACAAGATTCACATTAAAAGTGTGGTGCTCTACCTCTGAGCTACAAACGCCAATATTCGTCTGACGGGAATCGAACCCGCGTCCTCAAAATTGTTGTTCTAACCAACTGAACTATCCCTGCAAGTGGCCGGGAGAGGGAATCGAACCCTCGACCTACAACGTGGTGGAATCAACTCAAGCCAAGCAGCATACTTTACCCTAATGGGCAAGCACTATGGAGCCATACAGAAACCCACATCCAGGCTTCGACTGTATTGTTTTTCCCGTGGAAAGGACAGGAATCGAACCTGTTGCCATCTCGTTTTCAGCAAGACACTCTACCGATGAGTTACCCTTCCAAAATTGGGTTGCATACTCCAACCATACATGTGTTAAGTTGGAGCATGACAACCTGTGCTAATAACCCAGAGCTTTTTCAAACATCACAATACAAACGGAGTACTGCTTGTGGCCTTTAACCACTCTCTGGTTTAAGGAGACACCCGTTTTGCCTCTCCCTTAGCTGCGGTGCTGAGGGGAATCGAACCCCTTACCAACCCCTAGACAGTGAGTGCTATTCTACCACTGAACTACAGCACCATACACGTATAAAAGTCGCCGGGGAAGGAATCGAACCTTCATCTTTTCGGTCAAAGCGAAATATCTTGATACCGTTAGACCACCCGGCAAATTTTAGCAATAAAAAAGCCCGATCTTTTTTGGATCGGGCTTCATTATGGTTGATGTTTTTAATCAATCATTCATAAAGTTTACGATCCTCCGTAATTAGATATGCACCTTCCTGAAAACATGGAATGCCCCCGATCAAGCTTGTTGTTAGCGTATCTTTTATATGTAAACTGTTTCTCATACTATCTTTCTTTAAATTATAATCACAAAAAAACCCGAACGTTTCGGTCCGGGTTTTTAATATTTTTATTTACTAAATATTAACTTTTTCCAGACCGATGTACACCATGCACCTTTTTACCAAATGAATCATTTGGTAGTTGTGTGCTGCTATGTTGTGTATATAATTTCATCCGTTTTTTTAATTGGGATGCAATGATCAGGAAATTAAAATTAACGTGCAAGAGAAAGTTTGTTTTTTTATTTTTGTTACTCTCCATAGGTAGCATGAAAATAATTTGTTACTTCAAAAACACCCTAAGGATCACGGATTTGCGCGAAAAAAAACAGACGTTTACGGAGAGGCTTTTTTATAGATTAAATGATTAAGGTTTACCGAAATAGTGTGTTTCGAAGCTTCGTTTT
Source organism: Cyclobacteriaceae bacterium (assembly GCA_029882725.1). GTDB lineage: Bacteria > Bacteroidota > Bacteroidia > Cytophagales > Cyclobacteriaceae > JAHEMU01. The sequence continues at coordinate 3,232 of JAOUKG010000126.1, read as the reverse complement.
ACAAATTCATGGGGGGAATCTAAACTTTATTGTAGGGTGTTTAACCCGGATTATGCAATAGACATTCTATTTCGGCTCAAAAAAGCTTCAAATTCTGGTCTATTTTGTTTTACCTTTTTCTGGTGTGAAGCCTTTTATATCACAGGTTCTCTATCCAAATCACTATATGGATAAAGCCCTTTTTCTTTCAATAATTTAAATAATTCATCACTTCCATTCTGTCTTGCATAGTCCATTTCGCTCCTAAAAACTTGCATACAAAGCAGTAGGTGATGTTCACGGTTTCCAATAATAAACTTCTTTCCATTAGGTTCGTATGAATCAAAAACCAGACAAGTGTTTTCTTCGTTTTCTCCATTCGGAATTTCTATGGTTTCTTTAGGATTAAGAACTGCCTGCGAAGAGAACATTCCTATTGCAGTTAAGAATCTACAGGCATTTCTCTCAATTAGATTAAAAGGTGTTTGAGTTCCTTCACTTTCATTGTAATCATATTTTGTAAAGGAAACCAATTCGTAAGTTCCAAGACGATTCTTTAAAGGTCCGTTTCCATCTGGATCTAATAATTCCATTGTCACAAATCCAGTCCCTTTTATGTGATTCGGGAAATAATACATATCAACAGCTCCACCAATGGCAAATGGAATGATTGCGTGCCCAACTAGATTATGCATTTTTCCGAGAACATCTTCAAGTCCTTTGGATTTTAATTCATAATCCCTGTCGTGCTTCTCTTCAGAAAATTCCTTTTCAATTGTTTTTTCTTTTTTGCCAAATAGTCTTTTAAAAAAACTCATAATTATCTTTCGTTTGTTTTTTCAGGTTACACATAACGTATTTATTATACAACACATAATATATAAATATTTTGTATTGTATAAACCTAAGGTCGCTTTACGATCAGTGACATATGGCCGTTAGATACTAATTTGATAAGCTATAAATAAACAAAATGAAATAATTAATATATTTATAGAAGCCCGAATTATCCAAGCAAATTTTGAATAGTCAATTTTAGCATAATCATTTAAAAACAACCCAAAAACTCATTAATAAAAACCAATGAGTAAAGAGTAAATCAAAATTCCACCTAAATAACAGTACACCGTTTCATTTTATCATGTAATCGATAAATTCATATGTTAAATTATTGTATTGTTTAATGTAATTAATTTCAACGGATGAGAAAGCAAATCATTGTGAGTCGAGTGTCTTCACTTTTTACTAAATGTCATTACATTTCCAGAGTCAGGATCTCCAAATCCAAAAATTATTCCATTAGGTTTTTCAGTTCCTAAAAATCCAGCGTATTGTAATTCTTTTGGGGCTAAATAAAGTAATATTCCCCAACGTTTTTTTAAATTTCCATTCCCAAAGTCTATAGTTCCAATTTCTTGAATTCTCCATGAGCCTGAAAATGAAATTTGCCTTTTAAATTCATAAGTCATTATTGCAACTTCCTTAAAATACGGCATCATCTCAATTTTGTATGTTCTGTCTGAATTTATGATAATTCTTGACCCATTACTCTTAAATTTATTTTTATCTATCGAAATGTCAATAGTTTGAAAGTCGTATTCATAAGTCCCGATTACATCTGTGTCGGTTGGTTCAACAATGGTGTATTTGTCGGCATACGGGTCATATTGACAACCTGTAATGATTGTTGTAAGAGTCAGAATTAAAATTAGATATCTCATGTTACTTGTAAGTATGTAAGCTCCCATAATTAGGACAATTACAATTTATATTTTTTTTCTTTTTTAAAACCAAATTCTGAGGGCATATTCAATGAGATGATATGAATCTGTCAGGAGTATATGAACGACTTCGTTCCTCAATGGTTGAATGTGTAAAAGTTCTATTCCCTTTATAGGATTTATTTTTATGTTCGAGAATCATATCTTATTTCTTACTATATTATTTTATTTCTAATGTAACAATACATTTTCCTAAGGAATGCCATAAATATAAACTTTATTTTTTACCTCCCAAAGGGGTATTTAGTATTGCGCGAAATTCCGTGATTATACTTTGATGTTTGGGTACCATTATAAATAAAAACAGAACATCATCTATCTCTATTTATTCAACCCTTATCAATTATTTCCCCGAAGTTTTAGGAACCGGAAATTGAACTTTAATCGCTTTTCTAAATTGTTCCCATTCCTCCAATAATTCTTTGTATTTATCGGGCTCATCTACTTTTAAATCATTCAACTCCGCCAAATCTTCCGAAATATGAAAGAGTTTAAAACTATCTAAAACGAAGGGTTTTGTGATGTTGGTAATTTTCCAATCGCCCTTTCTGATCATTGCATATTCACTGTGTTCCATTCCAAAAACATAGTCTGAACTATGAATTTCCTCTTTTTTTCCCTGTAAAAAGGGAACCATTGAATTTCCTTTTAACGGATACACTGGTTGGTTGTTAAAAGTTTCCGGATAAGTAGCATCCGCTAGTTCATAAAAAGTAGGTGCAAGATCCATTAGTGTGACAAATTCATGACTAATTTGGTTGTGTTTATCGACACCCGGCCCCGAAATCACCATGGGGGCAACCATTCCTCCTTCTGTAGTAAAACCTTTAAAATACCGAAAAGGAGATGATCCTGCCTCTGCCCACTGAGGACCGTAGGCAATAAATGAATTAGGTTGACCCATATTTTCAAAATCATCATTGAAATGTTCCCGTAAAAAGGGCCCATAAAAATCATCATAGTAAAAATCTTCAGCAGCGGCTCCATTATCCGACATGAAGACAATCAGTGTATTATCATATTCTCCAATGTCTTTAAGGTAATTGATAATTCTACCTACATTATAATCCAGATTATCTACCATTCCTGCATACAACTCCATTTTTCGGGATTCTATTTTCTTCTCCTGATCAGACAATGTTTCCCAGGGTTTTACCATCACATGATTAGGAGGTAATTGGACATTTTGAGGGATAATTCCAGCTTGAATGAGACTTTTCAGCCTCTCTTCCTTCAGTTTTTCATAACCCGCGTCATAACGACCTTCGTACTTCCTCCAATACTTATCGTCTACCTGCAAAGGCCAATGGGGAGAAGTATAGGCTGCAAAACCAAAAAAAGGTTTATTGTCGTCTTTGTGTTTGCCTATATATTCAATCATTTTGTCTGTATAAAAATCTGTGGAGTAGCTTCCCTCCTTCCAGTGGGTTGGTTTTCCATCTTCTGTATACGGGGAAGTAGGTGCATTGGCA
>JAOUKG010000125.1 GCA_029882725.1 Cyclobacteriaceae bacterium | reverse complement strand
CCCCTACGGATAATACCACATACCAAATTCTGCTATGCAAAATCAATTTTTGTAATTAATATTGGACATGGAAAAAAGAGTAGTAGCATTTGGTGAGGTAATGATGCGGTTATCCACGCCAGATAACCAGCGTTTTACGCAAGCCAACCACATGAAAACACTTTATGCGGGCTCCGAGGCCAATGTGGTTGCATCTTTAGCTGTCTTTGGTGATAGTGCTGAAATGGTTACCGTTGTGCCGGAAAATGATCTGGGTTTGGCTACTATCGATTCCATAAGGAAAAATGGAGTGATTACCGATCATATACTAATAGAAGGGGATCGACTGGGTTTGTATTTTCTGGAAACAGGCGCTGCCCAACGGAGTTCAAAAATTGTATATGACCGTTTTAATTCGGCTTTTTCGGAAATAAAACCGGGTTCTATAGATTGGGATTCCATTATGAAAGAAGCTTCGTGGTTCCATTGGTCGGGTATTACTCCCGCCGTATCCCAGGGAGCTGCCACTGTTTGTGCAGAGGCCATTGCTTCAGCCAATAAACATGGGGTGACAGTATCCGGTGATATCAATTACCGAAGGAACCTTTGGCAATATGGAAAATCGGCTCATGAGATAATGCCCGATTTGATTGCAGGTACTCATATCATCATTGCCGGTTTGGAAGATTTTAAAAACTGCCTTTCTATTGATGAACCTGATTACGAAAAGGCTTGCCGGGTTGTTTGTGAAAAATACCCGCAAATCAGGAAAATATCCACTACTTATCGGGAAACTGTAAATGCTACCCATAATAAATTGTACGGTGTGATGTGGGATGGACGAAAATTAAGTAATTCCCAAACCCACGATATTTATCCAATTATAGATAGAGTAGGGGCCGGAGATGCTTATATGGCCGGGCTGATTTATGGATGGACTCACGGAATGAATGATATGGAAACCCTTGAATTTGGAGTTGCGGCAGGTGTATTGAAACACAGTGTAGAAGGTGATGTAAACTACTGTTCGGTGGATGACGTGAAACAATTGGCAAAAGGAGAAAATATTGGTAAATTATTGAGATAAATATGAGATATACTAAAGAAGAGGTTATTTCTGCTCTGGAAGAAATACGCATGATCCCGGTTTTTTATAATCCGGATATCGAAGTTTCAAAAGCCATAGTGGAAGCGGCATATAAAGCAGGTGCAAAAATCATAGAATTTACTAATCGTGGTGAAAATGCCTACGAGGTTTTTGTGGAATTGGTAAAATTAAGCAAAGGAATGCCCGGATTAATTTTGGGAATTGGTACTCTCATGGATGGTCCTACCACCCAGAAATTTATCGATGCAGGCGCCGATTTTATTGTTTCCCCAGTATTAATAGAGGAAATGGCCGAGGTTTGTAATAAAAACGGTGTGCCCTGGATGCCCGGATGCCTTACTTTAACTGAATTGGTAAAAGCTCAAAAATTAGGGGCTGATATCATTAAACTTTTCCCCGGTTCTGTTGTAGGTCCCAACTATTTAAAGGCTATTTTGCCTGTAGTTCCTTCACTCAAATTGATGATAACAGGCGGTGTTGAACCTAATGAAGAAAGCTTGTCTTCCTGGTTTAATGCCGGTGCAGTATGTGTAGGTATGGGATCGCAAATGATCGATAAAGAAATGGTGAAAAATCAACAATGGGATTTATTGAAAGAACGAATTCAGACATGTTTAAGGGTTCTTGATCATATAAAATAAGTTGTTTTTAAGCCTTGGTTTGTGGTTTATAAATTACTGGAAATGTTTTCTTCATGTTTAAAATGCACACTATTTACCGGATTGTAATTATCATTTGGGTTATTCTTTTAACTCATACAGTGGATTTGTATTCACAAAATTTGGTGGTTAATGAGCTGGTATCTTCCAATTATGCTTTTTATGATGAAGATGGTGATACTCCCGACTGGTTTGAACTGTACAATAAAGACGTTGTACCCATAAATTTAGCCGGTTGGTCGGTTTCCGATAAAAAAATTGAGCCTGCAAAATGGATTTTCCCTGATTTTACCATGGCTCCCGGCGATTTTGAAATGATTTGGGCTTCCGGGAAAAATCGTTTTGGAACAGGTTTTCCCCGTACTCTGATTTCGGAAGGCGATGTTTTCAGTTATATTATTCCTCAAAACAATATTTCAGGGTGGACCTCATTGGCCTACAATGATGTTGCCTGGAGCCTGGGTGCCTCGGGATTTGGCTATTCCGATGGTGATGATAACACAGTAACACCAACAGGTATAGCCTCGGTTTTTATGAGGAAAAAGTTTACCGTACAAAATCTGGCCGACATAACTCAGTTGATACTGGATATTGACTACGACGATGGTTTTGTGGCCTATGTAAATGGAATAGAAGTGGCCCGTGCCAATATTTCAGGTAGTCCCCCGGCATTCAATGCACTCACCCCCGTAGATCATGAGGCCGCTATGTACCGGGGAGAAAAACCACAACGCTTTAATTTATCCAATCCGGCAGCCATATTGGTGGAAGGTGAAAACATTTTGGCCATTCAGGTTCATAATACCAGCCTGAGTTCTTCAGATCTTACTTTGATTCCATTTCTTTCGGTAGTATATGGCAATCCCAGTACAGCAGGAATTGTACCCCCTGCAGTGTTGGAACTTCCCGATCTGCATTTTCACACCAATTTTAGTATTAAAAACGCTGCAGACACTCTTTACTTGTTTAATCCGCAAGGAATATTGATCGATCAGTTGTTTGGAGGCAATTTGCATTCGGGTGTTTCAGTAGGGGTAGATCCTGCAAACAATGGAATTGCCTATTTTGCGAAACCTACACCCGATGCTGCCAATACCACGAGTCCGTTTCTCGGTGTTATGGAGAATACAATAAATTTTTCCCATAATGGTGGCATAGTGGGTAACACTTTGTCTCTTTCTGTATCCTCTCCTGTGGCGGGTAGTGTGTTGAGATACACTACCGATGGTACTATGCCTACGGAAACCTCTTCCGAATACCTAAGCCCTCTCACTATCGATATTACCAGTAATATTTGGGTAAGAGCCTTTAAAACGGGGTATATATCGGGGCCCGGGGAGTCGCGGAGTTACATTTTTGCTGTAAATCACGAATTGCCGGTACTTTCTTTGGCTACCGACGGAAATAACCTCTTCCACCTCGATACAGGAATGTATGTGCTGGGATCGGGGTATCAGGGGATAGATTATCCTTATTTTGGTTCCAATATATGGGAAGATTGGGAACGTCCTGCCCATATAAGTTTGTATGAAAAGGATGGTACTGACATGTCGCTGCCTGTAGGAATTAAAATTTTTGGTGGTTGGAGCAGAGCACAGGCACAACGATCATTCTCAATATTTGCAAGAGGTAAATACGGAGTAAACGAAATCAATTACCCGCTTTTCCCCGAAAGGGCATACCAGAATTTTCAGGCCTTCGTACTGCGAAATTCCGGAAACGATTGGAACAATACCATGATGCGCGACGCCACACTAACGGGTTTACTTAGAGATGCAGATATGGAAAGGCAGGCTTATCGTCCGGTGGCAACTTATCTGAACGGTTCTTATTGGGGAATTTATAACATCAGGGAAAAGGTAAATGAGCATTTTCTTGCCTCTCAACATTTCATAGACCCCGCAGATGTGGATTTACTGGAAAGTAGTGGGCAAGTAATTCATGGAGACAACCTGGATTACCAAAACCTGATCAATTTTGTTTCTACCAACGACCTTTCCAATGATGAAGTTTTTAAGCAAGTAGAATACCAGGTAGATATTGAGAATTTTATCTTGTATCAGCTTTCCCAGATTTTCTTTGACAACACCGATTGGCCCGGAAATAATATTAAATTCTGGAATCACCCCACCGGTAAATGGAGGTGGATATTGTACGATACAGATTTCGGGTTTGGAATTTGGAATAGAGAAAACTACACAAATAATACGCTCGAATTTGCCTTAAAACCCGATGGTGGGGGGTGGCCCAATCCGCCGTGGTCTACCTTGCTGTTGAGGCGTTTTATGGAAAATGCCAAATTCAGAGAAATGTTTATTACCCGGTTTTGTGATGAATTAAATTCTCGGTTTGTTGCTGAAAGTGTTCAGGTACATATCGATACCATGGCGGCGGTAATAAGGCCTGAAATACAACGACACATGAACAAGTGGCAGGGGTCTTATGACGGTTGGAACAATCAGGTTCAAAATATGAGGTATTTTGCCTCTCGAAGGCCCTCTTATCTGTTTGTTTTTCTGAAAAGGGAATTTAATCTTTCCCCCAAGAACAAATTGACTGTGAATAATGATAATCAGTTGGGAGGGTTTGTGAAGGTGAATACGGTAACTATGGATGAGGGTTCCTGGTCCGGAGAATATTTTCCTGAGACAACCATTACCATTACCGCTGTACCCCGGCCAGGATACCGGTTTGTGGGCTGGACAGGCGATTTGCAAAGTACGGAGGCACAACTACAGGTCAATCTTGTTGAAGTATTGAGTGTTACCGCCCGGTTTGAATTGTCAGAAGTATCCTATCAGCCGGTGGTTATCAACGAGATCAATTACAATTCGCTGAATTCTGCCGATCCCGGAGATTGGGTGGAACTTCATAATCCTAATGAGGGATATGTTGATTTATCGGGTTGGATTCTTTCAGATTCCGATGACGGCCATCGGTTCAGGCTTCCTGAGGGAACGGTGATTGAGGGAGACGGATATTTGGTCCTTGCCAGAAACCGGTTAACATTTACGCAGATTCACCCGACGGTTACAAATTTTGTTGGTGATTTCAAATACGGATTATCGAATACGGGAGAACATTTACGTTTATACGATAAGTTGGGAAATCTTTTAGATTCTGTTAATTACAATGTTTTACAACCCTGGCCGGAGTTGGCAAATGGGCAGGGCCCGACCTTGGAATTAGTGGACGCGGGTATGGACAACACGTTGGCCGAAAGTTGGAAGACATATTCAGTAGGGGGGAGTCCGGGCAGGAAAAACGGTATTGATACCGGAATTATTGATCCTGAGCAAGCGGTGTCGGTGTATCCTAATCCTATGGGGCAACGAGCAAACGTGTCGTTTTCACTTAAAAGTGTGGGAGATGTAAGCCTTCGGCTGCTCGATGTAACAGGCAGGATATTGAAAACGGTTGAAAAGGCCAATTTAGGGGCAGGGCAACATTTGGTATTGTTGGATGTGTATGACCTTCAGAGAGGCGTATATTTTGTGCAATTACAAATGGCCGATAGGGAAGAGACGTTGCAAGTGGTGAAGTTTTAGGGGGGGGTAGGTGAAGATGAGTTAAGCCTCATTGACTCTGTTTTATGCAATCAGTAAAGAAAACCAAACACCCAAAGGGGTATTTTTCTTTCAAAGCCTATTTCAATATCATCTACGGCAAGCCATGAGTTCTCCACTTCTTTTATCTGGGTAAATTTTTTATTTTTCCCTCCTATCTCAAATGTGTATTTTCCGTTGATAAGGAAGTCCCCTTTTTTTCCTAATGCAATATCTTGTTTTGTGTTTTTAATTTGGTTCATGAAAAAGGTTTCCCTTATTGTGCCAATAGAAGGGGAGGGCTGTAGGGCATAGACAAAATTGGGGTTTTCAAAATAGATTTTGTTCGGTTTTTGCAATTGGCTTATCCCTTTACTCTTTTCATAAATCAAATTAAGTATTTGGGCATCGTGTAAATGTTTAAAAAAGGTATTGACTGTTTGTCTTCCTAATTGTAATTTTTTGGCAATAGTGGATATATTGGGTTCAAAGGGTACACTTTCGGCAACTACACCTAGTAATTTCTTGATTTTAGTAACATGGGAAGCACTAAAATCTTCAATAAATGACAAATCACTTTCTAAAACAGTATTGATCATTTGAAAAATCAACTGCGGAACCATTTCAATTTTAAAGGCATTAATAAATGGAAAATAACCATGTTTTAGATAATCTTGAAATAAAGGAAGGATAGGAACTTTAATGTCATGCACTAAATCTTTTGTTATTTCTGTATGATTTACCAATAAGTCCTGAAGGGAAATAGGGTCAATATGGATATTATGTAATAGGGAAAGGTATTCCCTTAGCGACATACCATGAAGGGTTTGTGTAACTAGCCGTCTGCTTAGGTCAGCCTCACCTCTGTACAGATCTAATGCAGAAGAGCTTGTAAACACCACTTTCAGTTCAGGAAAGCCATCATAAATTAATTTAAGCTCTTTTGACCAGAGGGCGTATTTGTGAATTTCATCAATAACGAGCAATTTTCCCCCATAGCTATACCAAAGCGAGGCAAGTTGAAACAAGTTGTTTTGATAAAAGTAGGGATGTTCAGCCGTAATATAGAGGCCTTTTACGCCCCTTTTAAGTTGATGATCAAGAAATTGAAGCATAAGAGTGGTTTTTCCAACACCCCTTATTCCTTTAATTCCCAGAAGCTTTACATCGGTTTCCAACTGCTTATAGAGATACCTGTACCAGTTGTGATTAACCTGACTGAGTAAGTTATTTTGATATTGGAGAAGCTCTTGCATGTATTTTGACTTGACTTCAAATCAAATATAAGGTAATTTTGATTTGAAGTCAAGTCAAAAATGTATGTTTTGTAGTTTTAATGAAAACCTTGAAATGGGACCTTGCCAGCAGTTTATGTAATCACATGCCAGATACCTGCGAGAACAATAGTTGAATCTGTTACCACATTATACTACCGTAGTTGCTAAATTCAGGCATCATATTAAAAGTAAATTGGATTCTATGAGTGTACGTTTTCAAGGGTAAAATCTTTCAACCAAAAAATACAGAATATGGACCTTGCAGTTTTGTTAAGTAAAATCCGGATAGTTATTTCAAATACTTTAGGTAAAAGTGTTTCAGTTTCGTCAGGAATCATTAGCTTAGTTTGGACCTGAATTTTCACAAAATTCTATCTTTAAAGATGAAACAAAGTTTGCCATATATTTTGTAGGGAAAATTTGATGTTGTGAATTGCTTTCAAAATTCTATCTTTAAGGATGATTCACAGGGTGACAATGGCGCGCGCAGGCTTGAAGTGGGTTGTGAATTGCTTTCAAAATTCTATCTTTAAGGATGATTCACAGGATGAGGGTATTACTAGC
>JAOUKG010000124.1 GCA_029882725.1 Cyclobacteriaceae bacterium | reverse complement strand
TTACGGAAGTGAGGCCATTGGTGGTGCAATCAATTTTATCACAGCCAGACCCTCTGCTGTTCCCACTGTGAAATTATCAGTACGCGGAAGTAGCCTGGGGTATAAAAGAGTTGATTTCCAGGCCTCTAATACCCTGGGTAAAACAGGTGTTTTGGTAGCTGGCTACTACGGCAACCAAAAAGATGGGTATATGGAGCACAGTGATTTCAATAAATTAGCCATCACGGCTAAATACAATTACCAGATTAGTGAAAACACTTCGTTAAGAGGTTCATTGACTCATATTGGTTACACTACCGACATGACGGGAAGTTTGGATAGTACCAATTTTTATGGACAGCAATTCTCTTCAGTGCATACCTTCACTAACAGGGAAGTGAATGCCACAAGGTTTTTAAATACACTGGAGCATAATTGGTCGGATAAATCGAAAACCACTGCAACGTTGATTTTAAGGGACAACACCATGGGGCAGATTCCTTCCTATAGAGTTAAAGACGATTATTCTAAATGGGCAAATCCTACAGGTGATAAAAATTTAGCACATGGTGAGTCCAATGAAAATGCTTTCAGAAGTATCGGTTCTGTGATTCAACACAGTTTGTTTTTCAATAAAAAAGCGGCTTCCATGGTGGCTGGAATAAGTATTGATAGAAGTCCGGTTGAATATGCGGCTAATTATATCAGTATCTATAAAAGCGATTTAGGAATCTACGAAAGTTATTTGTTAACAGACAGTGTGTTGACAGATTATCAATTGAATATAACCAATATGGCTGGATATGTTCAGGGTGAGTTTTCGCCAATTCCAAAGTTGAAATTAAGTGCAGCTCTGAGAGCAGATGCATTTTATTATGATTACTTAAATAATTTGAGTGAAATAGCCTTTTCGGGTGTGCCTGATTCCAAAGATACTTTTTCGGCCATTACGCCAAAGTTAGGGCTTACCTACGATCTGGGCCGAACATCGGGTGTTTATGCTAATTGGGGAACAGGTTTTGGTCCTCCTCAGGTTTCTGAATTGTACAGAGGTGTAAAAGTACCTGTTTTGGTTCCGGCAGTTTTTCAGAATTTGGAAGGAGGAACCTGGGCAAGCCTTTTTAATAACAAAGCCGTTTTGGATGTGGCCGTTTATCGATTGCATGGCCTGAATGAAATAATCAGTGTGAAGCAGGACGATGGAACCGTGGAAAATAAAAATGCAGGGGAAACGCTTCACTATGGTGTGGAATATAGCCTTACCATACAGCCTGTTGATGCGATCAATTTTAGATTTTCAGGAACAAATGCCCGACATATTTTTGTCGATTATGTGGAAGGTGGTGCAGACTATACGGATAAAATTATGTCAGGAGCACCGCCGTTTATTTCCAATTCACAATTGGTATTTCAGCCTGCCAAAATAAAAGGGTTTAGAGCAGAAATTGAATGGCAACATGTAGCTCCTTATTTTATGGATAATAACAACTCCGATAAATACGAAGGGTATGACTTAATGAACTTTCGCCTCAACCAACGTTTTGGAGATTTTCAGCTATGGTTTCAGGTGTTAAATGCTACAAACACGATTTATGCTACTACTTCTTCAAAATCTAAATGGGGAAAAAGCTATAACATGGGAAATCCAAGAAATTTCAATCTGGGTATTTCCTATAAGTTCAATAAAATAAAATAGTATTCTTCCACTTGTGAGTATTGAGTAGGGGATGGGCATTCCCGGTAAGTACTTACGAGGGATTTTCTAATGTTTAGTGTGGATTTGAGTCAAAAAAATGATTTAGTTATGAAAAATACATATATAATGGCCATTATGTTTTTTGTTTTGGCAACAATGTTAGCCTGTTCAAATACAGGTGATGGGGGAGATACAGTGGAGGATGGAGAACTGACCAACGAGGTAATTAATATTAGTAAAGAAGGAGTGGATGCTCGTCATCCGTATTTTTCACGCAGTGCGGCAGAGGGGGATATTGTTTTAAATTGGTCTGAGAAGGTAGATTCTGTTAATTACATATTGGCCTATACCATTTTTGATGGTGAAAAATTTGGTCCTGTAAAGACCATCGCGGAAACGTTTGGATTGCAGGTACACGGCGAAAGTATGGGAAAAGTCAGTATCAACCAGAAAGGAGTAATTACGGCTATCTTTCGGATAAGTAACCCTACTCCCGAAAACAGGTTTCAGGGAAGATCTTATTTTACTCAATCTTTTGATGATGGAGAAAGCTGGACCGAAAAGAAGAATTTGGTAGCAGATACAAGTTCCTTTAGTCAAAGCTTTTTTGATATAGAGGTATTAAAAGACGGTTCGACGGGAGTGGTTTGGCTGGATAGTCGCAAAAAAGAGGGTGATGAAGAGGGAGCTAAACTGTATTTTGGGCATTTTTCCAGAGACGGGGAGTATATAGGTGAGAAATTGCTCAGTACATCTACGTGCCAGTGTTGTCGCACCGATATTTACAGCGATCCAAATGGTGTGGTCCACATTGCTTTTCGAAAAATTTTTGAGGGAAGTGTACGTGATATGGCTTATCTTAAATCGGAGGATTTTGCAGAAACATTTGATCCAATTACCAGAGTAAGTAATGATAATTGGATAATTGATGGATGTCCTCACACAGGCCCTTCCCAGGTATGGAATAAGAAGAATTTAGGGATGGTATGGTTTACAATGGGCGGAGGTGATGGTGTTTATTTTGCTTCAAAAAATGAAGAAGCCGAACTATTCGATACAAGAATACTGATAGATAAAAAGGCTCATCACCCACAAATTAGTGCTTCAAAGGAAGGGGAATTTGTTGCTGTTTATGAAAAGAAAGAAAATAGTGTTAATAAGGTTTTTATGGAATTTTTAAACCAACAGGACACCATAGATAGGAAAGTGATTTCAAGAAATGATGCTAATTCCCAGTATCCGGTGATTGCCATTTTAGGTGAAACAGTGATGGTGGCCTGGATGGAAATTCAAGATCAGACATCTACAATTGTTTTTCGTGGAGGACTAAAATAGCACTTTTTTTTGTTCATTTTGATTTAATAACAGATATACATAGTATTGTATGCGTTTTTGAGTTGAGAGAGAATTATTTTTTTAATAGACTAATACTAATGAGGCGGGCGATTATTTTATTTAGTAGCTCGCGAAACTTCGAGAACAAAATAGAATACAGACAAAAATGGGTGAATAAGTAATTGTGCCAATGAATGCCATCTTTAATATTTTTTATCTATTGGTAGGGAGCGTATTAACCCATTTTATGAAGGCTCATTAAAATTAGCTGTCGAAGAATTGATCAATAAAATATTGCTAAGTGAATGAAATAAATCAAAAAATTTGTCAAAAGTGCGGTAGTGCATTTCTTTGTTTTGATAGCTCTTGTTGGTGTACCGACTTGCCTAAAATAGTACAGGTAGATCCTGCTCTCAATTGTCGTTGCCCCAGCTGTTTGAAAGAATTGGTGAAAGAGAAAATAGAGGAGTTTATGGGGAATTTGACTCCCGAAAATATGGATATGATAAAGGCCTTAGGCACTCCGGATAAAACCATGGAAGGAATTGATTATTATATTAATGAAGCCGGGTTATTTGTTTTTACTTCGTGGTATCATTTAAGAAGAGGTACTTGCTGTGGAAACGGTTGTAAACACTGTCCCTATAAATCTGAAGATGAATGATTCATAGCGTTAATGAGGGGAAACGGACTGGGAAAAGGGCCGTTTTCAATTGGAGTGGGGGGAAAGATAGTTCTCTGGCATTGTTTCATGTTTTGAATGAAAAGGAATTTGAAATTGCCACCTTAATGACCACCGTTAATGCCAAATACAATAGAATTTCTATGCATGGGGTCAGAAAAGAATTATTATATGCCCAAGGTGAAGCTATTGGTATCCCGATAAAGGAAATTCTTTTACCCGAATCCCCATCTATGTCGGAATACGATAACACAATGAAGGAGGTTCTTTCAGAGTTAAAAAACGACAGGGTCACTCACAGTATTTTTGGAGATATTTTTCTGGAGGATTTACGAAAATACAGGGAGGATCGATTAAAGGAGGTAGGCCTAAAAGCCCATTTCCCACTTTGGAAGAAAGATACTACCCAATTGATACATGAATTTATTGATTTGGGATTTAAAACAGTTGTGGTTTGTGTAAAATCAGATGTATTAAGTGAGGATTTTACCGGCAGAGTAATTGATAATGATTTTCTTAAAGATTTACCGAAGGGAGTTGATCCTTGTGGCGAAAATGGAGAGTTTCACACTTTTGTATTTGATGGCCCTATTTTTAAGCATCCTATAGCCTATTCCCTGGGAGAAAAAGTATTTAAAGAATATGAGGCACCTAAAGATAAAAATGATACCTGTTTTTCATCAACACCCACCAGGAAGCTATCGGGTTTTCATTTTTGCGATTTACTTCCTGTTTCCTGAAAATTAGGAAAATTAAAACTTTATTCGCCACCCGGGCTACATCTTTATTAAGCCCCATTCACTCCAAAAGTCACCTTTTTAAGTGACCTAAATCACAGTCTGATATGAGGTTTTGAGGTAACTTAAACCTGTAATTAAACAAAGCTGAAAAATGGAAGCAGAAGTTAATCTCAAAAAACGGGTATACCGGTTTGGCGGATCCAATACAGAAGGTAATGCAAGTATGAAACCTCTTTTAGGGGGTAAAGGAGCCAATCTAGCTGAAATGGCGTCCTTAAATATTCCTGTTCCTCCTGGTTTTACTGTAACTACCGAAGTTTGTGCAGAATACCAAAAATACGAAAAACATAAAATTAAAAGAGCTTTACAGGAAGAGGTCGAGGCCGGTGTAAGGCATATGGAAAAAATTATGGGTACCACATTCGGTTCTGAAAGTGACCCTCTACTAATTTCTGTACGATCAGGAGCACGGGCTTCAATGCCAGGAATGATGGATACCGTTTTAAATATAGGGCTGAATGAAAAGGCCGTGGAGGGTCTGACTTTACAGTTGGAAGATGCCTGGTTTGCGTGGGATTCCTATAGAAGGTTCATTCAAATGTACGGAGATGTGGTAATGCGTGTGAGGGAATTATCTAAGTTGGAGGAAGATCCTTTTGAAACTATTATCGAAAGTTTAAAAGAAAAATCAAATGTTCAAACAGATCAGGAATTAGCTATTTCCGATTTGAAGGAGATAGTAAAGCAATATAAAGCCCTTGTACTTGAAGTTACTGGCACCCCATTTCCGGATGATCCATGGGAACAACTGTGGAATGGTATTTTTGCGGTTTTTGAATCGTGGGACACCCCAAGAGCGCTGTTGTACAGGCAATTGAATGGTATTCCGGAAGACTGGGGAACAGCGGTAAATGTTCAGGCCATGGTATTCGGTAATTTAGGCACCAATTCTTGTAGTGGAGTGGCCTTTACAAGAAATGCAGCTACGGGAGATTCCCATTTCAACGGTGAATACCTCATCAATGCACAAGGGGAAGATGTAGTGGCAGGAATAAGAACCCCACTGCAAATTACGAGAAGGGGGTCTCTGGAATGGGCAGCATCGGCTGGAATTTCCGAAGCTGAGCGGTTTGTGAATTACCCTTCTTTGGAAGAGTATATGCCAATAGTCTATGAGGAGCTTTTTCATTATCAACGTGATCTTGAAGTTCATTATAGGGATATGCAAGACCTTGAATTTACGGTACAAGATGGAAAGCTTTGGATGTTGCAGACCCGTAATGGAAAACGTACAGGCGAAGCCATGGTGAGAATAGGTATGGAAATGTATATGGAAGGTCTGATTGATGAAAACACGGCTCTGTTACGTATGGAAGCCAATAAGCTGGAAGAATTGCTTCATCCGGTATTTGATGAGGAGGAAATTAAAAAAGCCCATGTCATTGCAAAAGGATTAGCTGCATCACCAGGTGCTTCTACAGGACAAATTTGTTTTTCATCGGAAGAGGCCGCCAAATGGAAGGAAGAAGGGAAACCAGTAATTCTGGTGCGCATTGAAACCTCAGCCGATGATTTGGGAGGGATGAGTGCTTCCGACGGTATTCTTACTGCTCGCGGTGGAATGACCAGTCATGCCGCAGTGGTAGCCAGAGGTATGGGAAAATGTTGTGTAAGTGGGGTAGGAGCTTTACATATCAGTTATAAGAAAAAACAATTTGAAACTCAGGGTAAAATATTCAGTGAAGGTGATTGGATTTCACTAAATGGATCTACAGGAGAAGTGTACGAAGGGCGCCTTAAAACTACCATGCCTGAATTGAGCGGTGAGTTTGGCCAATTGATGGGGTTAGCCGATCACCACGCCTCCTTGAAAGTTAGAACAAATGCAGATACCCCTGAATCGGCTGGAATTGCGAGGGATTTTGGAGCAAAGGGTATAGGGTTGTGCAGAACGGAACACATGTTTTTTGCTGATGAAAGAATTACACCCATGCGGGAAATGATTGTGGCCGATACTGTGGAGGGAAGGGAAAAAGCATTGAAAAAACTGATCCCCTTCCAAAGATCTGATTTTGAAGGTATTTTTCGCGCCATGCACGATTTACCTGTAACCATAAGACTTCTGGATCCCCCCTTGCATGAATTTGTGCCTGTGGATGAAAAAGCACAAAATGAATTGGCTGATGAAATGGGGATACCTCTTGAGACACTTCGGGAGAAAATTGAAAAACTTCGTGAAACCAATCCGATGTTAGGACACAGGGGGTGTAGATTGGGAAATACCTATCCGGAAATAACCAAAATGCAGGCAAGGGCTATAATTGAAGCTGCCATTAACCTGAAAAAAGAAGGTGTACGGGCAATTCCTGAAATCATGATTCCTTTGGTAGGCGACCCGAACGAATTTAAGTATCAGGAAAATGTGATCCGAAAAGAAATTGAGGCAGTATTTAAAGAAACAGGGCAGCGCATAAATTACAAATTGGGGACTATGATTGAGGTACCCAGAGCCGCACTCATTGCCGATCAAATTGCAGAAAATGCCGAGTTTTTCTCATACGGTACCAACGATCTTACCCAAATGACTTACGGGTTTTCCAGGGATGATTCAGGAAAATTCCTCACCGATTATTTGGAAAAAGGAATAATGAAGTTTAATCCTTTCGAAACTATCGATACTGAGGGAGTGGGAAAATTGGTAAAAATGGGTGTTAAACAAGGGAAAAAAGTGCGTAAAGGCTTAAAAATAGGAA
>JAOUKG010000123.1 GCA_029882725.1 Cyclobacteriaceae bacterium | reverse complement strand
AGAGCGTATTTACAGACAAATGCAAAAAAACCGGGTAAACAGGCTGGTGTCTTCCCCGTTTTTTGTGAACACTTTAGCAAGGTATCTCAATGACAACCAACTGGAGTTGCCCCTTTTGAAAAAGGTATTTACGGGAGGAGCCCCGGTTTTTCCCTCGGAAGCCTCAACTTATATAAACGCTTTTCCAACCACACAGGTGGAGATAATATATGGATCAACAGAAGCGGAGCCCATCAGTTCTATTTCAGCCGGGGAATTGGTTTTGGAAAAAGACAATTTGCTGAAAAAGGGATTAAATGTGGGGGTGCCGTACAGAAAAACTGAGGTAAAAATTATCCTGATTACCGAAGAGGATATTTCGGTACACGATGAAAGGGAATTGGAGGAATGGGTTCTGCCTTCGGGAAGAATTGGTGAAATAATAGTTAGTGGGGCGCATGTACTCCGTGAATACTTCAACAATGAGAAGGCGCTAAAGCGGAATAAGATTTTCATTGGCGAAAAATGCTGGCACAGAACCGGCGATAGTGGCTATATGGAAAATGGCCAATTGTACCTTACGGGAAGGTGCAACACGTTGATTCCTGTGGAGGAAGGGTTTTTATCTCCTTTTACCTACGAAAACTACTTTCAAACTATTGAAGGAGTGGAAATAGGTACTTTAATGAAGATCGATGGAAAGGTGTATGCTATTCTGGAGGTGGGGGAAAGGCAATTAAGTAATAAGCAATCAATAGAAAGAATAAAAGCTCAGGTCCTCAAAGCCGGAGTTCCCTGCGATGAAATTAATATTGTTTCCAAAATTCCACGAGACCCACGGCATAATTCCAAGATTGATTACGGGAGAGTAGAAGACAGTTTTAATTAGCATAATTTTTTTTGAGTTCAAAATTCGATATATTTAAATTTATTAATATATAAATTCAAAATATGAAAAAATTAAACTTAACAATTTATTTGTGTACTTTTTTGTTTTTTGGGGTTTACGCTCAATCAGCAACGATTACAGGAAATGTAAAAGATGAAGCGGGAGAGGCTCTTACAGGAGCCACCGTGGCCGTAGAGGGAACCACTACAGGTGGCTCTACCGATATCAACGGGAATTATACATTTACAATAGCCCCGGGAACTTATACCTTAGTAGTTAGCTACGTGGGTTACAAAACACTTACAAGAAGTGTAACAGCATCTGATGGAAATAATGTACAAAACTTTGTACTAAAGTCCACTGACCTTTCACTGAATGAACTGGTCATTGTGGGAACAAGAAATCAAAATCGTACAGTAACAGAAACCCCTGTGCCTATCGATATAATCAATATTTCACAATTAACAGAATTAGGTGCACAAACCGATATCAATCAGATATTGAACTACGTTGCTCCTTCATTTACATCCAACCCACAAACAGTAGCAGATGGTACAGATCATATTGACCCTGCTCAGCTCAGAGGTTTGGGGCCTGATCAGGTTTTGGTATTGATCAATGGAAAAAGAAGACATAGTTCTTCTCTGGTAAATGTGAACGGAACAGTTGGAACAGGTAGTGTAGGAACAGATTTAAATGCAATCCCTACAGCAGCCATTGAAAGAATTGAAGTACTACGCGATGGTGCCGCCTCTCAATATGGTTCTGATGCTATAGCTGGTGTAATCAATATTGTATTGAAGAAAGCCACGAATGAACTGAATGTAGCAATACACAGAGGTGCCAACGTTAGTCAGCATTCTAATGGATACGATGTTGGAGGAAGAGATGGTGATAAATTTCAATTGGATTTAAACTATGGCCTTCCTATTGCTAAAGGGGGGTATGTGAATTTTACAGGTTCATTGAGCAATCGTGACGCGACATTGAGAAGCGATGAAATGGGGCAAAATATTTTTCTTGGCTATAATGCTGTAGAATGGGTTGCAAAAGAAGATGGATATGATTTAAGCCAACTTCAATATAATATGGCAGATATTCAGAACTATGCTCAAACAGTTACACATTTTAGTCCGCAGTTGAAAACTGATATTGCAAATGCACCCGATATGGCAACTCTTGTTGGCCTTCTTGATGATGATGTAACTGATGCTGAGTTAGGTGTTCGTGGTTTGTCCAGAAGTGATTTTCAAATGAAAGTAGGACAGTCAAAATTAAAAAGTGGTCAGTTTTTTATGAACATGGCTGTACCATTGGGTGAAAACGCAGAATTTTATTCTTTTGGAGGAGTAAGTTATCGTGATGGTTTGGCTGCCGGATTTTACAGAAGGCCAGCTTATACCGATGGAAGAGGTAACACACCTGCATTTATTAATGGATTCCTTCCCCATATAGGTTCAGATATTTTGGACAAAAGTATGGCAGTAGGAATAAGGGGTAAAATAGGTGACTGGAATGTGGATTTAAGTAATACATACGGTTCCAACCGTTTTGCTTTTTCTGTGTTAAACACCAGTAACTCTACTTTAGGTGCAAGCACACCTGTTGAGTTTGAAGCCGGAGGTTTCCAGTTTTCACAAAACACATCCAATTGGGACATTAGCAGGTATTACGACGGAGTTTTAAATGGATTAAACCTCGCTTTTGGATCAGAGTTCAGACTTGAAAATTATAAATTATTTGCAGGCGAAGAAGCTTCCTGGGCCACTTACGATATAAATGGAAATCCTATAAATTCGGTTACAGATCCTGCGGATAAGGTGTATAGTTTTTACGGTAACGCCATTCCTGGTGGATCACAGGTATTTCCGGGTTACAGGCCTTCGAACGAAGTAGATAAGTTTCGTACAAGTTATGCCATGTACACCGATATAGAAGCAGACTTTTCCGATAAGTGGATGGCCTCTACGGCAATGAGGTATGAAAATTATTCGGATTTTGGTGATACTTTCAACTGGAAAGTAGCTTCAAGATATGCAATAAACGATAATTTTGCTTTAAGAGGAGCTATAAGTACAGGATTCAGAGCTCCTTCATTGCACCAGATTTATTTTAATGCCACTTCAACACAATTTATTGGAGGAGTTCCTTTTGAAGTTGGAACTTTCGCCAATAATAGTCGTGCAGCAAAACTATTGGGAATTCCTGAATTGAAACAAGAATTATCCTTGAGTAAAAGTATTGGTTTTACCGCCAATGCATTGGACAACAAACTTAGCTTTACCGTAGACGCCTATTGGATAAATATCCAAGACCGAGTAGTATTGACCGGTAATTTTTCAAAACCCGATCCTATTGCTGAGCCTGAATTGTGGCAACTTTTCGAGGATGCTAGTGCCAATACGGCAAAGTTTTTCGCCAATGCAATTGACACTAAATCCAAAGGTATAGATATAGTAGTTTCTCATGATGCTGAAGTAGGTTCAGGTAAATTATCGAACACTTTGGCAGCAACTTTCTTTCAAACCCTTCAGGATGGAGCCGTGAAATCATCAGGAGCATTGGTAGGAAAAGAAGATGTTTATTTTAGCTCTACAGCACGTGGTTATCTTGAAAATGCGAGTCCAAGGGCTAAAATTAACCTTACCCATGTTTACAGGGCAGACAAATTTAGTGTAATGCTAAGAAATGTATATTTTGGTGAAGTTACAGATCCGAGTGATAATGTTACTGTATATGGTTCTAAAATTATAACCGATGCCACTGTATCTTATACGCTTACAAAAGGTATAAAAATAACCTTGGGTGGAAATAATTTATTGGATGTATATCCTGATGAAGTTCCTGTAGGAGCAAATTATGGTGGTCAGTTTATGTTTTCCAGAAATACATCACAATTTGGTTTCAACGGCAGGTACGTATACAGCCGTCTAACTTTTAACTTAAAATAATTACCCTCAATACGAATAATTAATGTAAATAACAGGTTGTCCTCTTTTGTTGATCAAATTGAAGGGCAGCCTGTTTTTTTTATGGGATTTAATATATCCAGTAGAGACGTAACCGCTACGTCTACTATAGTAGCCCGCTACGTCTAAATAGCCACTACATCCAAAATAACCATTGTCCATTACATTTTCCCCGATTTCAATGCGTATTTTTTCACGCCCCATATTGCCCCCAACAACACAATTCCGGGAAGCCCAACCCATACTAATTCACTCATTATCACATTGTAGCCCCATTCACTAAAAAAGGACTCTACTCCTATTGGAGAGACCTTTATAGGGCGCCAGGGAAAAAAGAATCTTTGGTTATCCCATGGGGAGAAAAAGGCAACTCCCAGGCCTCCACTGGTCATGGCATCCAAAATACTGTGTGAGGCAGTACAAAGTGTAAAATAGACGGACAATGCCAGTCTGTATTTAATCTTTAACTCGTTCCGGTAAAAAATGAGGGCGAAAAAAACGCCCGCTATAGCTGCAAATAAAAAGGAATGGCTAAATCCTCTATGGCCCCAAAAGCTTTCATAAGGCACTCCCCAAAAAAATCCAATTACATCGGCATCGGGAAGAATTGAACAAGCAACTCCTATAAACCAAAATTTGAAGTTGAAAAGGTTTTTGTTAAAACTGTTGCCTATAGTAATTGCCGCAAATGCGTGTCCGAATGCTGATGCCATAAGCTGGAAAGATAAAAAGATTGTTTGGAAGTTTTACAATTCACACTCCTGAAAATGATTATCATTTTTAAGATATTAAAATCGAAAAAACAATGTCACCTATTAAGTTGGTTTTATCCAAAATAACTTGGTCGTCCTGTTTTTCTCCCTACCTTTGCATCGATTTTGGTAAGTAACTCCAAATTGTAAGGAGTTGCTTTTAAAAGGGAATCCGGTGAAAATCCGGAACTATACCCGTAGCTGTGTGCTCTAATACCAGCTTTTGGCAAAAATGCCACTGCCCCCAGGGGGTGGGAAGGCGCCAAAAGTAGAGTGAGTCAGAAGACCTGCCCAATTCAATTTATAAATCTGAGCTTTCGGGTGAAAAGCAAGGGGGGCGATAGCATTTAGGCCGATAAAAAGGCATACTATACTCTTCAATACCATTTCCCAGAAAGTTCATAGTGTTTTACTTTTAAAAACGTAACTATGAACAAAATCAACACAAAAACATCGATTTTTTCAGTAAATCTGTTAAAATCAGTCGCATTTTCAATGGCTTTAGTCCTGTCAATTCAGGTAAAAGCCCAGGACTCTTTGAAAACAAAAGAGCTTAATGAAGTAATCATTTCTGCAACGCGTGTGGAGGAAAATACGCAAGATGTAGGCAGAAGTGTAACGGTGATCTCCTCGGAAGAAATTCAAAATTCAACCTATTCCAATGTGGCCGAGATCTTGTCTAAAGAAGCGGGTATCTACATCGTGGGAACAGGACAAACCCCCGGGTCTATTCAAACTATGTACTTACGTGGGGCCGATGCGGGACACACCGTAATAATGATTGATGGAGTAAGGATTACCGACCCCTCTTCCCCGGACAATTCCGTAAATCTTACAGAGATTTCACTGGCCAATATCAACCAAATTGAAATTGTGCGCGGGGCACATAGCACACTTTATGGCACCTCGGCCATTGGTGGAGTGATCAATATCATTACCAACAGAGGGGCAAAAAAGGGCCTCAGTGGAATAGCAGGAGTTACTGTGGGTAATTTCGGTAAATCCACACTCGAACTTACCGAAAATGCACAAATAAATTATGGCTTGTCGAATGGATTGTATTTTAGAGGTGAGGTATTAAATTCCAGAATTCAGGGAATAGACGCCACGGTGGATACCGTTACCAGAGCAAGTGTATATAACGTGCGCGATCAGGATAATTTCTCGAACCTCAACCTGATTGGTACCGTGGGTTTTAAAAATAAAAAATGGGATATTTCCGGTACCTACAAGTGGGTAGATCAAACTTCCGACATCGATGACGGTGCATATAAGGATGACGAAAATTACTATGTAGATTTCAATAGAAACCTGATTTCATGGCAAGCGGCTTACCAGGTTTCAGAAGACTTGAACTTGAAATATTCCGGTGGATTTTCCAACATGAAAAGAATGGCCGTTGATGATTCATCTATTGTCGATTTTTCAAACGTTTACGACAGAGCTTATTTTGAGGCTTCTTATTCGGGAGCAATATTAAATAATGAGATTCAGGCAACTTTTGCTAAAGAGGGTTATTCCATTATAGCAGGGTTAGGTCAGTATGGAGAGAAGATGACTTCACAATCGTATTACCTAAACACTGCCTGGCCCCCCGCCTATGAAAGTAATCTGGATGCACTTAACATTCATAGTAATACAATAAATGCTTATGCTCAGGCCAATCTTAATGGAGCTCTTTTATCGGAAGGCCTAAAAAAAGTTAACCTGGCCATAGGTACAAGGTACAACCACCACAGTACATTTGGGAACCATCTCACCTACTCCGTAAATCCGTCTGTAGCTCTTTCGAAAAACAGCCTGATCTACGGTTCTGTAAGTACAGGTTTCAATGCTCCTGCTTTATATAGGTTGTATTCTCCTGATGAACATTATATTTCTGGAGTTACCCTCGGCAATAAAGACTTGAGACCAGAAAGCTCAGTTGCCATGGAAATAGGTATAAAACACAAGTTGAGTGATCAATTTTCTTTGAACCTGTCTATCTATCGTACTCAGGTGAGTGACCTGATTGAATTTGTTTACCTATGGAATAAAAACATTGCTTTACAAGATTTAAGTTTCATGGATAATATGGGTTATACATATATAAACTTGGGGAAGCAATCTAATCAGGGCATAGAGTTTGGTTTTAATACCCGGCTTTCAGAAACCATAACCCTGCAAGGAAACATGAGTATGAATTCTGGCGAGTTAAGCTATCTTCCTGGTAGCACCACTTTCGAAAACGACTATTATGTTCAACTTTTTTCCGGGGGACAATTCCTGATCGAAGAAATTAAAATCAATGGCCTTGTCAGAAGATCAAATACTGCCAACTTAATAATCAGTTATATTCCAAAAAAGAAAATAGGTATCAGTGCTGACGTGAGATATGTTGATAAGAGAACGGACATTTTCTCTGACGACACCTTGGGACCTTACGGTGCTTTGGGACAAAAGCCTGTAAATAATTATACTTTAACAGGTTTGACCATGAGGTATGAAATTATCGAAAACCTCAATGCAAACTTGCGTGTTGATAATATTTTCAATGTGAAATATCAGGAAATAAATGGATATGCTACCCGCGGAAGGGGTGTTTATTTGAAACTGGCGTACCGTTTTTAACTAACGTATGGGCAACCCT
>JAOUKG010000122.1 GCA_029882725.1 Cyclobacteriaceae bacterium | reverse complement strand
GCAAGAAAACAACAAGAAAATCGTTGCCACATTAAATAGAGTCTTCATAATTCTGTTAATGAAATGGGATTAAATTAGGATGAAAGTTACAGAAAACAAAGGTCAAAAGCCACTATAAATAATATGAACGGTGATGGGGGAGATGAGAGGGAATTATTGAAAAGACAAACATTTCATTAACTCAAGATTAACTGAAGGAATTAACTCATCAATTTTTGTTTTAGACATATGAGTTCAATCAGCCAGTGATCTGATGATAGGCCCAATCGCGTAAATTGGGTTCAAATTATTTATGTAGAACAAATTTGTTAGATGATTGGGATAGGGTTAGGTTATTTATGTAAAAAAATGGTGTAAAGAGGTGACAGAAAGTATAAAAAATGCTGTGCAATTTCCCCCCTTTCTCTTGCCCCTTTCCTATTTTATGTATCTCTTTACCCTTCCATACGTACAACCTGATATGATAAAAGAAGTATTTGAAAAAAGAACTGAAGAAGCGCGAATCAAGGCAGCTGAATTTGAAAAAAAATACAACCTATTTAGCTACCTGCGGGTGTCTTTTACCCTAATATGCCTCATCTCAATTGTAGTTTTTGCCAATTACCGTGAGTCTTATGGTATCGTTGCAACTGTAATTGCTTTTCCTATAGGTTTTGGCCTGCTGGTTAGAAAACACAATCAGCTCAAATTTTTGAGAAACCAATTCCGGTTTATTTCCGATATCAATAAAGAAGAACTGCTCCGCCTTGATTTAAATATGTCTTCCTTCCCTTCCGGGGAAAAGTATAAGGATGAACATCACAATTATGAATCAGATCTCGATATCTTTGGCCATCATTCCCTTTTTCAACTTTTAAACCGTACCTCCACCGTTACCGGGGAAGAAAAACTAGCCCAATGGCTCTTGCATTTACCCTCCGATAAACAAGAAATCATCAACCGACAGGACGCTATAGAGGAACTGGCTCCACAGATAGAATGGCGACAGGAATTTCAGGCTTTGGGCAGGCATTTTCAACGCCCTGAAAAGGATATTCAAATTATGTATAATTGGTTGGAGGGTGAAGATGAGAAATCATTTAGAATGTCCTCTCTTTTTATTTGGGTACTTGCAGGCTTCAACCTGCTTTCAGTTGCTTCTTATTTTGCCTTTTCAATTTCAGGCTACCTTATAATGATACCTCTGGGCATCAGTATGTATTTTATCAGTAGGGTATTTAAAGAAATAGAACACCTCTCTAAACTTACAGAAAGTACTTCTTCGGCATTAAAAACCTATAGTAAATTGTTAGATAAAGTAGAAAACTCCAGTTTTCAACATTCTTATCTTCAAAATATTCAAAAATCATTGCACGATGAAGAATTATCTGCCAGGCATGAGGTAAGTATTTTGGGCAAAATTGTAGATCGTATTCAGGGCAGGGCCAACCTCATGTTCGCTTTGGTAAATATTGCCTTCTTATACGACCTTACTACTCTCAACCAACTGGATGCATGGAAAGAAAAAAACGGACAAAGAATAAGATTATGGTTTGAATCACTTGCTGAGCTAGAAGCTCTTCAAAGTATATCGGGATTCCACTTTTCCAACCCTGAATTTGCCCTTCCGGAAATAGCAGAAGAAAACTATATCTTATCATCAGAAGCCCTGGCCCACCCCCTTATACCTGCAAAATCAAGGGTAGCCAATAACTTCTCTTTACAAGGCAAAGGTATGGTTTCGCTTATCACAGGCAGTAACATGTCGGGTAAAAGCACTTTTTTGAGAACTGTGGGAATCAATTGCGTTCTGGCCTATCTGGGGGCCCCTGTCTGTGCCAAATCGCTCACACTTTCACAATTTGATATCTATACATCCATGCGTACTACCGACAAGCTGGAAGAAAGCGTTTCCTCCTTTTATGCAGAACTGCAGCGCATCAAGGGATTGATTGAGAAAATTGACGGTCAGGAAAAACCTGTTCTGTTCATGTTGGATGAAATTCTGAAAGGAACCAACTCTGCCGACCGACATAAGGGTGCGGAATCATTGATTTACCAACTAAATGATTCTACCTCCATGGGATTTGTATCCACCCACGATGTAGAACTTGGCAAGTTGGAAAAAGAAATCAATAAAGTGAAAAACTTTAGTTTTAACAGCTATCTGGAGCATGACGATCTTATTTTCGACTATAAAATATCAGAAGGAGTTTGCAAATCGTTTAATGCATCCATTCTGATGAAAAAGATGGGAATTAAAATTTAAATTGTAAATATTTTATATATTTAATGTCTAATTTATTTTCTATAAACCTTTAGTCTTTTGTCATGAGTGAATATTCAAATTACCACCGGGGTCTTTTATATATGATTCACCTCTTAATCAGTGCCGATAATGTTATTGATGAGGGTGAGTTGAGAGCATTGGAAGCTATCCAAAAACTCGAAAATATGCCGCTCGAAATTTACAGAACTTTTATAAAAGAGGTTGATGGTATGGAAGAACGAAAAATTTATGAAAAGGGGATTGACATGATTTCACTTTGTACCGAAGAAGAACAAATCAAAGCGTTTAGTTGGTTATTGAAAATTTCGGAATCAGATGGCCAGGTACACGCAAAAGAAGTAAGATTTCTGTTTTATTCAGCAAAAAAAGCGGGAATTGGAATAAACGATGTAATAGAAGCCGCCAAAAAATTACCATCGTTATCTTAACATTATGCGCATTTTTTTTCTGTTATTGCTTTCAGGTGTAATCTTTTATTCATGTAATCCGAAAGATTCCCCTGAAAAACAATTGCCTTTTTTTCAAGACCCCATAATCCAAAAAATATATAACCTGCAGGATCATAGAGATACCGATGGATTGAAGCTGTTTCTTTCCGATGAAAATCCGGTTTATAGAAAACTAGCCACACTGGCTTTTGGTTCAGTACAAGACAGTGCTGCAATTCCCGCCCTGTTTTCCGTATTGTTAAAAGATAATGACTCCACAATAAGAGCAGCCGCAGCATACGCTTTGGGGCAGACCTACGATTCCACTGCCGCCGCCAGGCTACTTGAAAGCCTTGATCAGGAAACCAATGCCACTGTAAGAGAAGCCATTCTGGAAGCAATTGGCAAATGTATTTCTGCAAAAAATTTATCCAAATTTAACCTGTACCATCCCCAAAATATACCCGAAAAACGGGGGTTGTTACGCGGATTTTATTATGCCGGAACACGAAACGTGTATGACAACTATTCCGTAGAAAGAGCCGTAGCTTACCTTGACTTAGAAGAGCCCTACGAAGCCAGACTTGCCGCAGCCCATTTCCTCTCCCGAATACAAGATTTACATGCCGATGAGTTTTTGAATGACTTCATAAGGGCCGTTGAGATTGAAAAAGCCGCTGACGTACGGATGAATATCGCCCTAATTTTGGGAAAAATAAAATTTCCGGAATCTCAAAAAAAATTGATTGAACTGACCAGAGATAACGATTACAGGGTTCAGGTAAATGCTATTTCAGGGCTACAACGCTATGAAAATAAGGAAGCACTTGAAATTCTTGCCGGATTGTTGTCCCACCCTAACCATCAGATTGCCGTCAGAGCCTCTGAAGCACTGAAGGCTTGGGATAACTCCGCTTTGGAAGACTGGATTAAAGATCTGGACACACAACCCTATTACTGGAGGGTAAAGCGAAACCTACAGGAAATTTTTCTGAAAATCACACAAGATCCAGCTTATGCTAAACAGTTGGAAAAGGAATTTCTAAATAGGAATAACGATAACCCTTATGATAAAGCGGCTATTCTCACTGCACTGGGGCAATACCTTCCTGCTTACAAATTTATTGTAACTCATGCCTTTCTTTCAAAAAACAAAGCCATTTCTACAGCTGGAATGACAGCCATTAAAAATATAAGAGAGTCAAACAGGTTTCCAAAAGAACTGATCCCGGAATTCGCCAGAATAGTTCGCGCTGCTACCCTTTCCAGAGATTTAGCCCTGATTGGAATAGCCTCAGAACTTTTACTAAATCCTCAACTTAATTTTAAATCACAATACGACAACTATGGTTTTTTACAGGAAGCCAAGGAGTCAATGAATTTACCAAAAGACAATGAAGCCTTACAAATTGTGGAGAAAACAATAGCCTATTTTGAAGGAAGGAAACCCGTGGAAGTTAAAAATGAATTTAACCACCCTTTGGATTGGAATTTCATAAAAACTTTGAATACAGAAGAATTAGCTATTATTTCCACGTCCGAAGGGGATATAAAAATCAAATTATTTACCGATGAATCTCCAGGATCGGTTGCTAATTTTTTAAAACTTGCCTCTGATAATTATTACGATGGAATCTATTTCCACCGGGTAGTTCCCAACTTTGTAGTGCAAGCCGGATGCTATAGAGGAGACGGTTGGGGAAGCCTGGATTATTCCATCCGTTCTGAACTAGGACCCAGAAAATACACAACGGGTTCGGTTGGTATGGCATCGGCTGGAAAAGATACCGAGGGAACTCAATTTTTCATTACACACTCCACTACTATGCATCTCGATGGAAAGTACACTATATTTGCAGAAGTTATTGATGGAATGGAAGTGGTCGATAAAATTAAAATGGGCAGCCAAATAATAAGTGTGGACCGCCTGGTTGCCGATTCAATTTCTATTTCAAAATAATTACAGCTATTTTAAGTGATTTTTGAGGATTGTTTGGCGGAGTACAATTATTATTTAGCCCCCCTTATCAATCCTCTAAACCTAATTATATTATGAAAGAATTTTACGGAAATTTTAAGCTAGGGATACTTGGAGGAGGTCAATTAGGTAGAATGCTCATTCAATCGGCCATAGACTATAATATTGATGTAAATATTTTGGATCCGGCTCCTCAGGCACCGTGTGCAAATATTGCCACCAAATTCACCTGTGGCAGTCTTACTGATTTTGAGACAGTATATAATTTTGGAAAGGAGTGTGATCTTGTTACCATTGAAATTGAAAATGTAAATACAGAGGCTCTTAAGAAGCTCGTTTCTGAAGGGGTTACTGTTTTTCCTCAACCTGAAATTATTGAACTTATTCAGGACAAAGTGGCTCAAAAAAACTTCTACAAGGAAAATGGAATTCCCACTTCCCCGTACCATGTTGTAAAAAACAGGGAAGAGGTAATGGAACATGCTGATTTTCTCCCCTTTGTGAATAAGCTTGCCAAAGAAGGTTATGACGGAAGAGGAGTAAAAGTGATAAAATCTCCCGAAGATATCAGTCAGGGTTTCAATGCATACGGATTAGTTGAAAAGTATATTGATTTCGATACAGAAATATCAGTAATTGTTGCCAGAAACGAAAAAGGGGAGACGGCCTCTTTTCCTACTGTAGAGATGTCTTTTCATCCTACAGCCAATATGGTAGAGTTTCTGTTTTCGCCTGCCGTTATTAGTCCTGATATTGAAAATGAAGCAAAGAAAATTGCTGAAAAAGTAATTGAAAAGCTCAATATGGTGGGTTTACTGGCCGTGGAAATGTTTGTTACCAAAAATGGAGAAGTTGTTGTAAATGAAATTGCCCCAAGACCTCACAACAGTGGCCATCAAACCATAGAAGCCAACCTTACTTCTCAATATGAACAGCACCTTAGGGCCATTCTCAATATGCCATTGGGTAAAACGGATATAATTTTCCCCTCTGCTATGGTAAACCTACTCGGGGAAGATGGTTTTTCGGGGGAAGTTTACTGTGAAGGAATGGAAGAATTTCTTGCAATCGAAGGGGTACATTTGCACCTTTACGGTAAAAAAGAAACAAAACCTTTCCGGAAAATGGGACATGTAACCATCGTGGATTCAGACCCTGAATCGCTTCGGATTAAAGCCAGAAAAGTAAAAGACACACTTAAAATTAAAACCAAATGAGCAAACCACAGGTAGGTA
Organism: Cyclobacteriaceae bacterium; assembly: GCA_029882725.1. Classification (GTDB taxonomy): domain Bacteria; phylum Bacteroidota; class Bacteroidia; order Cytophagales; family Cyclobacteriaceae; genus JAHEMU01. Next base: position 1,342 of record JAOUKG010000122.1, on the reverse strand, counting down.
TAATCATGGGCAGTAAATCGGACTTGCCAGTAATGAGGGAAGCTGCAGAAATACTGGAAGAAATGGGTGTTCCTTTCGAACTCACTATAGTATCAGCACACCGAACCCCGGAGCGCATGTTTGAATATGCGAAATCTGCCAGGAAAAATGGCATCAAAGCCATTATTGCCGGAGCCGGGGGAGCAGCACATTTACCGGGCATGGTGGCTTCACTCACTACATTGCCTGTAATTGGTGTGCCTGTAAAAAGCAGCAATAGCATAGACGGATGGGACAGTATACTTTCCATCCTGCAAATGCCGGGGGGTATTCCTGTAGCCACAGTAGCACTAGACGGAGCAAAAAATGCAGGCCTCCTTGCCGCCCGAATTATTGGTTCTTTTGACGATTCCGTAGCCGAAAGGCTGGAATCCTATAAGCAATCACTTACTGATAAGGTGATGGACACCGTAAAAGATGTTGAAAACAAAGGCTGGAAATAAATCGCTGCCGGTTCTAAATCAATAATGGTTATATTTTTCTATTAATCTGAAAGTCTATAACTGCCTGTAAGGGTGCACATCACCGTTGGTTCGGATGTCCATCCGGACCCTTGAGTTTGATCATTAACTACCGTTGGTTCGGATGTCCATCCGGACCCTGGAGTTTGATCACTAACCACCGTTGGTTCGGATATCCACCCAGACCCTGGAGTTTGATCATTAACTACTGTTGGTTCGGATGTCCATCCGGCCTCTGGAGTTTGATCATTAACTACTATTGGTTCGGATATCCACCCGGCCCCTGGAGTTTGATCATTAACCACCGTTGGTTCGGATGTCCATCCGGACCCTGGAGTTTGATCACTAACCACCGTTGGTTCGGATGTCCATCCGGACCCTGGAAGGGTCAAATGTTTTTAGTGTCAACATGAGAAAATACCCCGGCCCTTTTGAGGCCGAACCCTTGGGTTCGGCCTCAAAAGGGCCGGGGAGTCATCGTTATTATTTACTATAAATATTCGACCCTTCCAGAGTCGTCATGAATCAATGCAACCTCGATTCTGGAATCAATGCCGTTTGTATAAATACCCTGTATTTTTATACAAAACCCTAACTAAACGGCATTGCCCCCCTTCTTAACTAGATTAAACCATTCCAATAATTGCATTTAAAGATTTATGTAATTTATTTATATATTACCTTTCAAACCTAAACCAAAAAAAGTGACAGGACTTAAAAAACGCTATCTATCGTTAGATGTATTTCGTGGCTTAGACGTTGCCCTGATGATCATTGTGAATTCCCCGGGCCAGGGAAGCACCTCTTTTTCACCTCTTATGCATGCAGAATGGCACGGATTT
>JAOUKG010000121.1 GCA_029882725.1 Cyclobacteriaceae bacterium | reverse complement strand
TTTTAACCATAGTATGTGCAATATTAACCCACCTGAATTAAAATTTAACAAATTTTGTCAATCCCATTGGTATTTAAGCACCATGTAGGTTATTTTTGCATCCTGAAAAATTTTAGAATAAATAAATACTGATATGACAAAAGTAGCTATTAATGGTTTTGGTAGAATTGGAAGGTTAGCCTTTAGAAACCTCCTTACTAAAACTGGAATTGAAGTTGTTGCCATCAATGACCTAACAAGTCCTCACACGCTTGCACACCTATTAAAATATGACTCTGTTCACGGTCGTTTTGATGGAACAGTGGAAGCTACAGACAAAGCTTTGATTGTAAACGGTAAATCGATCAACATTTCTGCTGAAACTGATCCTGCTAAATTACCTTGGGGAGAATTTGGTATTGATATTGTTTTAGAATCAACCGGAAGGTTTGTTGATGAGGCTGGAAGTGGAAAACATCTGCAGGCAGGTGCCAAAAAAGTAGTTATTTCTGCACCGGCAAAAGGCAATATTCCAACAGTAGTACTTGGTGTTAATGATGACATCCTTACTGGCGCAGAAACTATTTTATCTAACGCTTCTTGTACTACCAACTGTTTGGCTCCTATTGCAAAAGTATTAAATGACTCTTTCGGTTTGGTACAAGGGTATATAACCACAATACACGCATACACTGCAGATCAAAACCTTCAGGACTCACCTCATAGTGACTTAAGAAGGGCTCGTGCTGCCGCTTTGAATATTGTACCTACAACTACTGGTGCAGCTAAGGCTGTTGGCCTTGTACTTCCTGAACTTAAAGGAAAATTAGATGGCATAGCCATGAGAGTTCCTACTCCTACCGGTTCTGCAACCGACCTAGTTGCTGTGTTAAAAAGAGAAGTAACTAAAGAAGAAGTAAACGCAGCTATGAAAGCCGCTGCCGATGGTCCAATGAAAGGAATTCTTGAATACACTGAAGATCCAATCGTTTCTTGCGACATAGTTGGTAGTAAATATTCTTCTATATTTGACGCTGATATGACATCGGTAATGGGAAATACTGTAAAAGTTCTTTCTTGGTATGACAACGAAGCAGGCTATGCAGCCAGAGTTGCAGATTTGATTTGCAAAATTGCTTAATAACTTCAATTATTTATAAATAAAAAAAGGGCCTTCAAGGCCTTTTTTTATTTATAAAGATTTCATAACTCTACTTTTATAAATAAAATTCAACAAGACCCCTGAAATCACAACTACCATTCCGCTATATACAATCCAAGTATAGCTTTCATTAAAAAATATCCAACCAAAAATCAAAGCATAGACAATTCCGAAATACTTTATTGAAGCTATTTTATTTACTTCTTCTGCCTGATAAGCCATTGTAAGTAAATATTGGGCAACTTGTACCACAATTCCCACAGCCAATAGAATAAACCATTCCACACCCACAGGCATTACCCAATTTAAAGAAGAAACAACACCTGTTATCGGCATGGTGACCAGGGGGAAATAAAATACAATAACCAAGGGATGCTCGGTATGCCCTATTTTTCGAATAATATTATATGCTAACCCGGCAAAAAGTGCTGCCACAACTCCAATTAATAAAAAATCAGATGATATTCTGACATCAAAACCTTGTACCATAAGAACCCCGCCAAACGAAATCAGGAAAAAAAACCACTGCCAAACGCTAACTTTCTCCTTCATTAAAAATACGCCTAATATAGCCGTAAAAACAGGTGCAAGAAACTGAAGAGTAACCGCAGATGCCAAAGGTATTTTCTGAATAGTATAGAAATAAAGAATTAACCCAACGGCTCCCGCAGCCCCCCGTGCTATCAATAATTTCTTATTATTACCAAACAATGGAATTTGTTTATAGCTGAGAATTGAAAAACTAATTACCAGAGAGATGAAAGAGCGAAAAAACACAATTTCAACACTTGGTATATTCGGTAAGAGTTTTACCAAAACATTCATTATGGCAAAGAAAAAAGTAGCCAAAAACATATATAAAACTCCTTTACTTCTCATAAGCCGTAAATATGATAAAAAAACACACATAAATTTCTTAAGTTTGTTAGAAGTTTGTTGGAAGTGTGTTGGAAGTGTGTACTCTGTATTTACGATTCACATACGGTGTTTTATCCTAATTTGTAATACCTGATTATTATAAAGAAAATAATTACCCGAACCCCCGATTTTTTTTGAATAATTCGTGATATTTTATGACAGATTATTATTCTATATTAAACATCTCCCAAAATGCCACTGAAGATGATATAAAGAAATCATATAAACGGTTGGCATTAAAATATCATCCTGACAAAAACCCAAATAACCTCATTGCCGAGGAGCACTTCAAACTTATAAATGAAGCGTATCAGGTACTTTCAAATAAAGATAAAAAAGCCCAATACGACAATATGCTGCTTTATAACAGCTATTCAGGTTCCACTCATACTACTACCTATACTACATCTCCGAAAAAAAGAAGGGAAAAACCCAAATATCATACTAGAAGGGTTAATTATAAATTCGACAATGAATATTTTCGAATTCAAAGGATAATAGTTGTAATTTTTGTCGTAATGGTGGGTTCTGCATATCTACTTTCTTATATCAAGCAGTACTACAAAGAAAAAGGAGAATTGGAAGAAATTCATTTAGAGGCGAAATCAATCGATAGTTTAAATGGCATAATATCAAATAAACAATATGAGAAAGCAGTTGAATACTCCATTTATTTAGTTAACAATTATCCCCTTACCTACAAATATTATTACAAAAAAGATAGTGTTCTTAACCTGCTAACTAAAGCATCGAAAGAACACTTTAATAATAAAGATTATTTAGGTGCCCTTAAAATGTTTAAAATATTACAAAATCATGACACTATTCAATTCGATAATGTACTAGATGAAATGTTATATTGTTTTATTAACCTTGAAATGAAGGATTCAGCTATATGGTTATTAAAACGAAAAATAGAAAAAAATGAGAATGACCTTAAGTCCTACTTTCTCCTTTCAAAAATTTATTTTGAAGAATTTCAAGATATACCTAACTCATTGTTTTATATAAATAGAACCAAAACAATTTTTAAAACCCATATGATAAAATACTTTGGTGAAGGATTTGAGTTTATTATTGCGCCTGAAAAAACACCTGATATTTATTTTGATTTATTCCTTTTAAGGGCAAAAATAAATTTAGCAGCAACTAATTACGAAGAAGCCTATTCTGATTGTAATTGGGCAGTATTTTTTAGAGCAAAAAAAATTGAATCGTATTATTTAAGAATAGAAAGTGGCATAAAATCTAAGCAACCTTTTAGAGTTTGTGAAGATTTGGAAATGCTTACAACATTAGGTGAAACAGACATAAAAAAGGATTTCCTGGAACATTGTGCAAAGAAGAAAATTTGAAATTTTGTTTTTGGTATAGCTATGTTATGCCTACTTTTATAGCTAAATATGAAAAATCAGTTAACCAATGAAGAAGTTGATTCTGTAAAACAGAGCTTTTTCAATATTCTTTCTCTGTTGTTAGGTAAACATTCTGTAGAAAGCAAGTATGTTGTATGCTTACTTAAATGGGCTACTCAGTTGGGAATAAATAGTGAGGATTTTAGAAAAATAGAAGAGAACTACAGGTCAATTTCTTTTGAAATGCCAACCTCATCTGAAGAAAAGTTGGAAGCATTATTTAATTTGGTTCAAATGATTTATTTGGACAATATAATTGAAGACATTGAATTAGAAGTTGCTTCGGTATATGCAGAACAATTAGGATATGAGAAGTATATAATAGGCGAATTATTTCAAAGTATTGCAACAGCTCCCTTTGACGATAAGTCAATAGATGATGTCAGAAAAGATATAAAGGAATTTTTTAAGACCAAATAGTCTTTGCAAAATAATTAATAAATGATACCTTTAATTTATAATTGAATTAGATTTTCAATTATATAAGTTAAAAAATCTATTTAGACTACACTAAACATTAAACGTAATAGCGTATAAGTCTGGACAATTTTAATCAATATCTTATAATAGGCTTTCATATTAAAAATTAAATTATTACTTTCTTTGATATTAATTTAAAGAAAAAGGTACATAAGTATAATAATCATTAAAAAAATCATTTACAATTAGTTAAATAAAAGTATATACGTTATTAAATTGCGGCTTTTTCGAATAGGATTTAAAATTAAAATGAAATTCATATACTACACATTTTTTTGCCTGATTATTCTAGGTTTTAGTTCTTCCAATATATCTGCTCAAGATAAGAGTAATTTCTCAGCTAGAAACAGAAGCTATAACAAGGGAAAATATGCTAAATCTATAATGAAACCGAAAAAAAAATGTAATACAATTAATAGAAAACGGACTCAAAAACCCAGAAAAAAATTAATTTCAAAACGCATAAAGCCAATAAAGGTTAAGAAGGGAGCAGAAACAAACTACACTTCCAGTACACCCAAACCGGCTCCTATAACACCAAAACCGGCTCCAAAGCCCACCCCTAAACCAGAACCAATCACGCCTAAACCTGAATTAACAGAAACAAAAGAAACAAGGGACGAAGTATTGGTAAAAAACAACTTACCTACACCTACCTCTCAGAAACATGAAGAAATAAGGACCAAAGTAGAAAAACAACTTGAAACAATAGAAGATGACAAGCCTATTAAACTTGAACCTTTATATTTCACTTTTGATCAAGATGAGTTTGCTTTTGTTGATATGGAACCTTTTCTTATTGCAGTTGAATATGCGCTTCAGGGAAGAATGCTTTTGATTGAAGGTCACACTGATGGCACCGGCGCAGACACATATAATGTTCAACTATCGATAAAGCGAGTGGAGAGAATACGCAGCCTCATGATAGATATGGGAGTTCCTGACGACCGTATATCTATAGTTGGCTACGGAGAGGAGCATGCAGAAAGTGGTGATAAATCACAAAATGACAGAAGGGTAGATTTTACTGTTTTCTAATAAGTCAATTACCCTCTACTATTAACAAATAACACCAATATAATAAGGAATTGTTAATCAATTATTAAATTGAAACCCATTGTTTCTCAGAGCTTTTTATAATATTTGCATACGAGTAATTACTTGTTTTGCCATAAATCCATTTATATATTAAAAAAAAGGAATGATTGATCAGCTTCTTACCATAGAATCCCTTATTGCTTTACTGACACTTACATTTTTGGAAGTGATTTTAGGAATTGACAATGTGATTTTCATATCTATTGTTTCCAACAAGCTCCCACAAAAAGATCAAGGTAAAGCAAGAAGAATTGGTTTATCCTTGGCTTTAATAATGCGAATAGCTCTTTTGTTTGGCATTAGCTCTCTCACGAAACTAACACAGCCTTTATTTTCAGTTCTTCAATACGATTTCAGTGTACGTGATTTGATCTTAATGAGTGGAGGTCTTTTCCTTATTTTTAAATCCACAATGGAGATTCACAATAAAATGGAAGGAGCACACGATGAGGACGTGGAGAAAAAAGCAGTTTCAATGCTTGCTGTTATAGGTCAAATTATTGTTCTGGATATTATTTTTTCGTTTGATTCCATTTTAACAGCAGTGGGCCTTACAGACCATCTGGCTTTAATGATTATTGCCGTAGTTATATCCATGATCATAATGATGCTTTACAGCGGAAAAATAAGTGCTTTTATTCATAAACATCCAACACTTGAAATCCTGGCACTTTCCTTTCTTATATTAATTGGGTTTATGCTAGTGGTAGAAGGTTTTGATTATCATGTGCCCAAGGGATACATATACTTTGCGGTAGCCTTTTCACTTATGGTAGAAATACTCAATATGAAAATGAGAAAGAAAACAAACCCTGTTTCCCTGAGAAAAAAAATGGAGGAGCCTGATAATGATTCCTAGTGTTTAGAAATTCCAGGTTTATTCCTATCCTTCTTACTCCAGTGCTTCCTGTTTATCAGTTGCTGAATTGATAAACAGGATATTACCGAGCTTATCATAACCGTCAAAAATATCAGTGTCTTCTTGTTTAATTGCTTCTCCTCTAAATCCCATTATAGTTAAATCAGCATCTTTGGAGTTTGCATTAATAATATCTTTTTTACTCAATTCTTTACTCATGGGAATCAATTCAATATTATTAAATGAAATAGGCAACCTTCCTTCTTTGATTGTGACCATCAGTTTCTCTTTTTGTTCTAAAAGTTCTTCTTCGGGAAAAAGTGCAAAAATTTTAATTTCAACATCTCTCCATTCAGGGTGCCCCATTATTATATATCCCATCAAAACCATTAACGCTCCATTATCAATATCATGGGTTGTAAGCCAGATATGGATATTTTTAAGAAATCCAAATTCCTTTTCACCTGCAGCCAAAATACACACATCCAATCCGGCCGAATTTACCAATCCGAAATTATCAAGTATTGCTCCTAATTCGTTCGGCTTGTCTTTTGCGTAATCGAAAAGAATCATATTCACCTCTTTTCCTGAAACACTTGGCAATTGTATTGCCTGGGATATTGTACTTGTAAAAGAAGGAGAAACCATGGTATCTATATAGACATTGCTCTTACTCTCCCCTGCTACTTTTATCATTCTTCGCAAAGCTTCCCTGGCTTGTTCATGCGTATCTTTAGAAAAATACCCTTTAATAAAGTGTATGTATGTACCAAAACCATATCGATCTGATATCCATTTCATTAAAATAAAAGCCGATGGTCTTGTAAAAAAATTAGATGAAATACAGATGATAGAGGGACGCCAACTCTCCTCTCCTTTATCTGCTTTTTGAAGAAATATCTGAATACGTCTACTTACCTGAAAAATTACACCTTGAAAAATTTTCGCCAAACCCTCTGTATCTTTTTTATTAAAAGTAATACCTATATATAATACAGTCATAAAAATTATAGAGACAAAAGCATATTGCTGATTCATACTAAACATTAAATAAAGGCACAAAATAGCCCCTAATAACGAAACATACCACCTTGATTTAAAGGAAGGTCTGTATGAAGGATCTGCAGCAAAATGTTGTAAAAAAGAAATCAAGCATAATGAGCCATAGGTAATCATGAAAAACATAGATATGATTTCTGCTACGGCATTTACGTCACCCATCAGTACAAACCCAAAAGCTATTAATGATGTAATTATCGTTGAGTTAAAGGGCTCATTAGATTTTCCTTTTCCCTGAGATAAATAATTATTTAATGGTGAAAAGGGGAAAATTCTATCCAATGATAATGC
>JAOUKG010000120.1 GCA_029882725.1 Cyclobacteriaceae bacterium | reverse complement strand
ATGGCTACTTTTGTAGTGAGTATAGTTTTGATTCCTGCAGTTTTTAGCTGGTTGCCAGCTCCAACCCATAAACAATTAAGACACCTGAAATTAGGTGCTGTTGAGTATCTTCTTACTTTTATGGATTCCTTGATTCACAAAAAAAGAAGCTGGGTTTATTCGGTAACAATAGTTTTAATAGTTTTTGGGTCCATAGGCACTTATAAAATTGTGGCTGTTTCCAAAATGGTGGATGATATTCCCGAAGACAACCAAATAAAGATAGACCTTGCTTTTTTTGAAACTCATTTTAGTGGAGTAATGCCTCTGGAAATTGTAATTGACACAAAAAAAAGAAGAGGAGTAATCGATCTGGAAAACCTAAGGATTGTTGATGAATTAGAAACATTTTTAGCAGCACAGGAACATATCTCAGAGCCTATTTCTATTGTGAGTTTCGTTAAAGCCACTCGTCAGGCTTTTTATAATAACAATCCTGATCGTTATGGACTTCCTACTGTGAAGAGGGAACGAGATTATTTGTTAAGGTATTTGAAAAATGAGTCCGACAGTACAGGGTTATTTACAGCTTTTGTTGATAGTACCCTTCAGAAAATGAGGGTTTCCATGCACGTGGCCGATATTGGTAGTACTGATATGGATAAATTAATCAAAGAAGTAATTAATCCCAAGATAGATAGTTTATTTGCAGACACAGACCTGGAGGTAAAAGTAACAGGAACTACACCTCTTTTTATAAAAGGAAATCAATTTTTGATTGAAAATTTACGAATGAGCTTGTTACTGGCATTTGTAATTATTGCAATCATCATGGGGCTCCTCTTCAGAAATATGAGAATGGTTGTTATTTCCTTAATCCCCAATGTGCTGCCCTTATTACTTACGGCAGGCATTATGGGCTTTATGGGAATACACTTGAAACCGAGTACTGCCCTGATTTTCTGTATAGCTTTTGGAATTTCAATTGATGACTCTATACATTTTCTTGCAAAATACAGGCAAGAGTTATTTGCCAATAAATTTTTTGTTCCTCTTGCAATTAGTAAAAGTTTAAGAGAAACAGGAGCCTCAATGATTTACACAAGTATAATATTATTTGCAGGTTTTATAATTTTTGCTGGTTCTGATTTTGGTGGTACGGTGGCCTTGGGAATTCTTACTTCCACTACGCTACTTATAGCCATGATCACTAACCTGATCCTGTTACCTTCATTAATTATGACATTTGATGATGGTAAGAGAAGGAAAGACATGCACCCACTCATTGAGCAATACGATAATGAATATCACACAGAGTTTGAAGATGAGGAACTGGATTTAAGTAAACTTTCCATTGCCGAAAGTGACAGTTCTGATACCGCGGATAAGAAAGATGAAACAGAAGAAATATAAAGAATATAAAAACCAGGATTTGGCCGCAATGGCAGATGAAGTACTTTCCTGGTGGAAAGAGAATGCGATTTTTGAAAAATCCATAGAAGATAAAGAAGGAAAGAAAAGTTTCACTTTTTATGAGGGCCCACCCTCTGCAAATGGAACTCCTGGCATTCACCATGTAATGGCACGTGCTGTTAAGGATATCTTTTGCCGGTTTAAAACCATGAAAGGCTATACTGTAAAAAGAAAAGGCGGATGGGATACTCATGGTCTTCCTGTTGAGTTACAGGTTGAAAAGGAACTTGGTATTAGAAAAGATGATATAGGAAAAACAATTACTGTTGACGAATACAATAAGAAGTGTAAGGAAACGGTAATGAAGTACAAGGATGAATGGGATCTTCTTACCGAAAAAATGGGGTACTGGGTAGATCTGGAAAATCCTTACGTAACTTTTGAACCAAAGTATATCGAAACGCTTTGGTATCTATTGAAAGAATTTTATAAAAAAGATCTTTTATACAGAGGTTATACTATTCAACCCTATTCCCCTGCAGCGGGAACTGGATTAAGTTCACATGAATTAAATCAGCCAGGAACATATAAAGAAGTAAAAGATACTTCTATCACAGCCCAATTTAAATTGGTTGGGGAAGACAATACCTACATTCTTGCCTGGACAACTACACCCTGGACTCTAGCAGCCAATAACGGCTTGGCTATAGGAGCAAAAATTACGTATGTAAAGGTATTAACATTTAACCCCTACACACATTTGCCTGTTCATGTTATCCTGGCAAAAGACAGGGTGTCCTATTATTTTAATGATAAAGCCAAAGACCTTCCAATTGAAGATTATAAGCCCGGGGATAAACTGATCCCCTTTCAAATAATCAAGGAAATGAAAGGTTCTGAATTGGTGGGGCTCGATTACGAACAATTATTACCCTATATCCCTTTAGAAAAACCTGCATTTACTGTAGTTGAAGGTGATTTTGTGACAACAGAAGATGGTACAGGTATTGTACATATATCAAAAACCTTTGGTGCAGATGACTATAGGGTGAGTGTGCAAAATAATATGCCCGGGGTATTTGTTAAAGATGAAGACGGCAACGATGTTCCTATTGTTGATAAAGAAGGAAAGTATGTAAAAGAGATTGTTGACTTTGCCGGTATTTATGTAAAAAATGAATATTACCCGGAAGGAAAAGCTCCGGAAAAATCATTAGATGTTCAAATTGCAATAAAACTAAAAGAGGAAAACAGGGCTTTTCTTGTAGAAAAATACGAACACTCCTACCCTCATTGTTGGAGAACTGATAAGCCTATACTTTATTATCCTCTTAATAGTTGGTTTATTAAAACCACAAAGTTGAAAGATCGTTTGGTTGAACTCAACAACACCATAAACTGGAAACCCGCCTCGACCGGACAGGGTAGATTTGGGAACTGGCTTGAAAACCTGGTGGATTGGAATTTGAGTAGGTCTCGTTTTTGGGGAACCCCACTTCCCATCTGGGAAAACGAAGATAAGTCAGAAGAAAAATGCATTGGCTCACTTGATGAACTAAGGGAAGAAGTAAAAAAATCCATAGAACATGGATTTATGAAAGAAAATATAGGCGAAGACTTTGATCTTCACCGCCCATACGTGGATGATATCGTGTTGGTAAGTTCAACAGGTGCCCCAATGAATAGGGTTCCCGACCTTATTGACGTTTGGTTTGATTCGGGTGCAATGCCCTATGCGCAATGGCATTATCCATTCGAAAATATGGAGGAATTTGAAAAAAATTTCCCCGCTGATTTTATTGCCGAGGGAGTGGATCAAACAAGGGGTTGGTTCTTTACTTTGCATGCCATTGCCGTACTTTTATTTGATAAAGTGGCTTTTAAAAATGTAATAGCAAACGGACTTGTACTGGATAAGGATGGCAATAAAATGTCTAAAAGACTGGGTAATGCAGTAAATCCTTTCGAGACAATTGCAAAATATGGTCCGGATGCAACGCGTTGGTATATGATTTCCAATGCAAACCCATGGGATAACCTGAAATTCAATGTTGCAGGTGTTGATGAATCCAAACGAAGGTTTTTTGGAACTTTACAAAACACCTATTCGTTCTTTGCATTGTATAGTAACCTTGATGGTTTTAAATATGATGAAGACGTTATTCCAATGGAAGAGCGTACTGAAAGTGATCGTTGGATTTTATCAAAATTGAATACAACTATAAAACAAGTAGATGAGGCATTTGGCCAGTATGAGCCTACCCGTGCAGCTCGTTTAATCCAGAGTTTTACCATTGATGATTTGAGTAACTGGTATGTTAGATTAAATCGTAAAAGGTTCTGGAAAGGGGAGTACTCTTCCGATAAAATTGCTGCATACCAAACACTGTATGATTGTTTGATTGAAATAGCAAGGATGGCCTCGCCCATTGCTCCATTTTATTCGGAAACTTTATTTCTTGATTTGAATTCAGTTACAGGTAAAGACAAGGCGGAATCTGTGCATTTGAGCGACTTCCCCGGTTATGATGAATCGAAGATAGATCAAAATCTGGAGGAGAAAATGTATTTGGCACAGGTCATTTCAAGCTTAGTACATTCATTACGAAGAAAACATAAAATCAAGGTAAGACAACCTTTGGGTAAAATCCTACTCCCCAGAATAAGCAAGCATTTTGAGGAACAGGTACAAGCCGTTTCTGATATTATTTTAAATGAAGTAAATATCAAAGAAATAGAATATGTAGGGGATGATTCAGGGATTCTTGTTAAAAAGGTCAAGGCTAATTTTAGAAGATTAGGGCAACTGTATGGTAAACAAACTAGTACAATTGCTAACTATATTCAAAACCTTTCGCAAGAACAACTCGTTGAACTGGAGAATAGTGGCAATCTATCTGCCTCCATTGAAGGCACAGAGTATTCGATTACCTTTGAGGATGTGGAAATATTTTACGAAGATATCCCCGGATGGTCGGTAGCTTCTGAAGGTAATGTTACTGTGGCACTGGATTGTACTATCACAGATGATCTTAAAAAAGAAGGTCTTGCAAGAGATTTTATAAACAGAATTCAAAATTTAAGAAAAGATCAGGGGCTCGATGTTCAGGATAAAATCACCATCAATGTGAGTAGTGATTCTGAATTATTGACAGACTCCTTATTGGTTCATCAAACCTATATCTGTAATGAAACACAGGCGGTAAATATTGTTATCAATAAAATAGAAAACGGTGAAGAGTTTGATATTGATGGAATCAACCTAAAAGTAAAAATTGAAACTAAATGAAGTTGTATAAATATTTCCTCATTGCCATTGCGATTATAGCATTGGATCAAGCATCCAAGCTATTGGTTTATTATAATATGGATTTAAACACAGAAATCGATGTTTTCGGTGATTGGTTTAAAATTCATTATTTATTAAACCCCGGAATGGCCTTTGGCATTAAATGGGAAAGTGAATATGGCAAACTCGCCCTTACACTTTTCAGACTTATTGCCATGGGGGGAATAAGCTATTATTTGGTAGTCCTTTTCAAAAAAAATGCAGCCCCCGGATTACTTATTTGTATTGGACTAATTCTGGGTGGTGCCGTAGGAAACCTTATTGACAGTGTGTTTTATGGAGTTTTTTTAGGAAATGCTCCATTGGACGCCTCTACTCCATGGTTTCATGGACAAGTAATTGACATGCTGTATTTCCCTCTATTTGAAGGCTTTTTGCCCGAATGGATTCCCAACTGGGGAGGTGATTACTTTGTATTTTTCAGCCCTGTATTTAATATTGCCGATTCTTCCATATTTATTGGTGTTTTAACCATATTGATTTCTCAGAAGAGGTTTTTCCCAAAGCCGGAGGAGGAGACGGAAAAGTTGGAGGAGACCGAAGAATCAGGTGATAGCGGAGAATTGGAAGAGAAGGATTAGGGGGAATAGTTCAGAGGATTGACCGATTTTGGTGAGAGAATGACTTGCGGAAAGTACAATTTAACCGCGGGAAACGCCAGGAGCCCTAACTTTCTTCTAAAGTTTCAGAAGCGGAAATTAATTAAAGCCTGTGGATTTGGTCGGTTACAACCCCAACTACCAAAATTCCAAATTTTTCCTTAAATTACCACATGCTTTCCCCGTTAAACCGTCGAGGTCATTCTGTTTTGGTTGTTGGTAGTCCGGAATTCCTCTTTAATTTGCAAATTGCCAATTCGAACTTGCAATTTACAAATAACCCTGGCAACCATGGTTGGGACTTACAATATACCCCCTGCGGCTGCGGTGTGGTAAATGAAAATGCTATTGACGGTAGTTATCACATCACCCCCGGCAGTGGGAACCATTGGAGCGATGAGTTTGCTGATGAACAACGTGATTATTTCCTGATGTCGGGAAGTGATTTTAATGTAAAATACGGCTTACCAAATGGTACTGATGTTCGTATAAAAAATGGCCAAGTGGGTTACTATGTAAAATCCACAGGCTGGTCGGGTTTTGAAGAGTATGATAAGTATGGGGACATTACTCAAATGATGCACTTAACTTTGGTGAATACTTTTGTGGAGGTGGCATTGTTGGGGCAGAATGGGCGTGTTGATAACATTAGTAAAAGAGGACTAGAATTGATTGCAAACTTCGAGGGGTTTAGAGCTAATATTTACAATGATATCGCAGGAAATCCAACTATTGGGTTTGGTCATAAACTTTTATCTAATGAAAGTTACCCCAATGGAATATCTAGGGATCAGGCATTAGCTCTTTTAAAAGAGGATGCTAAATCAGCAGTTAAAGCGGTTAATAAGTTTATTAAGGTTGATTTAAATCAACATCAATTTGATGCACTAGTAAGTTTTTCCTATAATGTTGGTCGAGGAAACTTTAGGAAATCAAGTTTGGTGGTTTTAATTAATACCGGAAATGCAGCAGCGATTGATGTTTTTGATAAACTATTAAATTATAGCTATTCAGGAGGGCATTTTTCGGATGGGCTATTTTATCGCAGAATAAGTGAGGGAAATTTGTTTATGGCAAAGGATTAAGAAAGGGATATGAAAAAGATAACAGTAATTCTAATTCTAATTAATTTCATTAATTTGGGATGTAAAAGAAGTAATAAAATAAATGTTCAGGAGGAGAAAATAATATGCGGTAAAGATTCTTTTTCAATTTTTGGAAAATGGAAAGTAGTAGATTTTAAGAGTGGAATAGTTTCTGTAGCCCCTGATAGGGCAAAGGACTTTATAGGAAGATATATCACGATTAAAAAAGATACAGCTATCTTACTAAACATGGTATGTTACGATAAAATCCAATACAAAATTAGAACAGTAAATGCCGAAGAGTATATTAACTTCAGTTATAATATAAGTCCAATTAAATTAGGTATTGATGAAAATGAAATATGCATTTTGGAAATTTATTGTGCGAAAGGTGAAATAGATATTGAGTATAAAGAATCGTTTGACGATATTATTATTTATAAAGATCAGTTAATAGATTCTTGGGATGGTCATTTTTTCTATTTAGAAAGGCAGTAGGTGTTTTGAAAGATATTAATGATTTGGTTTCATCATTGATATGTAACTGTATTACACTTAAATTTGGAGATATGATCATCCCCCAAAAAATGGAACGATTAGAAAAAATCATTTTAGCTTTAGAAAGATTTGGGGAGTGGCTTCGGTGCATACTTTTGTGGATGATGGGGAACTAATTAGAAACACCTATTACGATGTAGGGGTGAATTCTTATCCATATTATGGATCAACGGGCTACTCCTATCAATTTTATGGAGAGTTGCCAATGTAAGCTTCCCATAATTAGGACAATTACAATTTATATTTTTTTCTTTTTTAAAACCAAATTCTGAGAGCATATTCAATGAGATGATATGAATCTGTCAAGAGCGACTGAGGAACGAAGTCGTTCAT
>JAOUKG010000119.1 GCA_029882725.1 Cyclobacteriaceae bacterium | reverse complement strand
ACCGAAGGGTGAGTACGGTAGAATTGGTCTGGCCATATCCAAAAACAAACCCAATATTATATATGCGTTGGTGGAATCGGCCAAAAATGCCCTGTATAAAACTGAGGACGGTGGCTATAAATGGACAAAGATCAATGATGGGGAAGATATAGGAAACCGCCCCTTCTACTATTCAGATATATTTGTTGATCCTACCAATGAAAACAGGGTGTATAGTCTGTTTAGTTTGGTAAATTGGAGTGAAGACGGTGGAAAATCATTTAATACATTATTGCCTTATAGTGGAATTCATCCTGATCACCATGCCTGGTGGATCCATCCTGAAAATGGCAACTTTATGATAGATGGAAACGATGGAGGACTAAATATCACACGTGATGGAGGAAAAACGTGGAGGTTTGTAGAAAATTTACCTGTGGCTCAGTATTACCACATTAATGTAGATATGGAATACCCCTACAATGTTTATGGGGGGATGCAGGATAATGGTACCTGGGTAGGGCCCGCCTATGTATTGCGAAATCAGGGAATAAGAAATTCGTACTGGCAGGAAGTGATGTTTGGAGATGGATTTGATGCCATGCCCGATGCCGACGACAGCCGCTACGGTTATGCCATGTCTCAACAGGGAAATGTAGGTAGATTCGATCGGGAAACAGGACGAGTGAATTTTGTGAAACCTACTCATCCTGATGCTGATTTAAGAGTTCGGTTTAACTGGAATGCGGCCATTGCTCAGGATCCTTTTGATAACTCAACTATTTATTTTGGAAGTCAGTTTGTACATAAAAGTATCGATAAGGGTAAAACCTGGGAAGTAATTTCATCCGACTTGACCACAAATGATCCGAACAAACAAAAGCAGGACGAAAGTGGTGGGCTTACTATTGATGCTACGGGAGCTGAAAACTACTGTACAATACTGGCTATTGAACCAAGTACTCTTGAAAAGGGTGTGATTTGGGCAGGCACCGACGATGGTAAACTACACCTTACGCGCGATGGAGGGAAATCCTGGACAGATCTTACCAATTCAGTGGGTTTGCCCAGGGGAGCCTGGATACCTCAGATAAGAGCCTCCAAATTCAATGCAGGCGAGGCTTATTTAATAGTAAATAACTATAGGTTATTTGATTTTAAACCCTATCTCTTCAGAACACGGGACTACGGAAAAACATGGCAAAATATAGTCAGTGAAAATAAGGTTTCTGGGTATACACTTTCAGTAATTCAAGATCCTGTAGAGAAAAAACTTATCTTTCTGGGTACGGAAAATGGATTGTTTATAAGTATCGATGAAGGGGCTAATTGGACCAAATGGACTATTAGTTACCCTACGGTTTCTACAATGGATTTAGCTATACATCCCAGGGAGCAAGATTTAGTAGTCGGAACTTTTGGTCGTGCCGCTTATGTGCTGGACGATATCAGGCCACTGAGGGAAATTGCTGCATCTGGCGGAGCAATTCAAAATAAAAAACTGCATGTTTTTACTCCTCCTACAGCTATCCTCGCAGAAACACAACAACCGGAAGGGGCTCGTTTTCCTGGTGATGCTTTTTATCAAGGAGAAAACAGATCAACAGGTGCTATGATTTCCTATATGTTAAATAAAAATACCAGTTCCACATCTACAGTAGCCAGTGTGGCACCAGCAAAAGGTAAAAAGAGTAAAGGCACAGCAGCAAATACAGTTTCTGATACTGTTGAAAAAAAGCCAAAATCCAATAAAACAGATTCTGTTTTTGTTATGATATATGATAAATCGGGCAAAAAAACAAGGACATTAAAATACAAAGAGCCGGAAAAAGAAGGGTTACAACGTATCTATTGGAATTTGGATGAAGACGGTATATCCAGACCCAGTAGAAGAGCGGGAGGTAATAATCGGTTTCAACCTGGAGGAGTAACGGTTTTGCCCGGGGAATACACGGTTAAAATAAAGCATGGTGAAGATTCGGCTTCTACACTTATTAAAGTAGAAAATGACCCACGTTTAGATATGCCTTACGAAGAATTGGAAGCAAAATATAAATTGCAAAAGGAAATTGAAAGTCACATTTCTATTTTAGCGGAAGCGGCCAAAAGGATAAATGAATCGTTGGCTTTAATCACCGATTTTGAGAAGAAATTGAAAGAGAAGAAAGGGGATGAATTCAAGGATATCAAAGAGGAAACCAAGCAGTTAAAGGATTCATTGAATCTGTTTTTAGATAATATTGTAGGCCCTCAAAGCGAAAAGCAAGGATTGACCAGAAGCTTAACCCCCACGGTTTCGAGTTATTTTTTCATGGCCAATAGGTATGTGTCTAGTGTAGATGGAATGCCCGGAGCTACCGAAGAAAGATTGTTAAACCAGGGAAAAGTAAAATTGGATGCAATAATTGAGAGTATTGATAAATTTTATGACACCAATTGGAAAATCTGGCGTTCACATATTGAAGCATTGGATTTATCACCTTTTAAAGAATATACTCCTTTGAAAAAATAACGTTTTTTGATACAATGCATTTACATTATATCAAAAAAATGTAGAGATGCGATTAAATGCCGTTTTAGTGGAAGCATTTTGATTTTTATAGAGCTTAAGTAATCCCCATTGTAGAGATGCGATTTATCGCATCTCTACAATGGGGATTTATTTAATAGAGCACCTTATTTACAGCATCTCCTTGCGTCTATATGTATATCAACCAAAACAGATCAAAATAAAGCCTTGTTTATGTGATAGGATTCGTAATGAGGGCCAAAAAGGCAATAAAGATTCGTAAAAAAACAGAATTTAGCTAACCATTGTGATGAGTGCCGAAATCTGTTTTTTACATATTTGAAGCATTTTGAGCCGTAATAGAACCGCTACTGTATAAAAAGAGATAAACGTTTATTTTCAGGATTATGAGCTCAAAAATTTTGAGTTATGGGGGTAATTTTTTAGGGATATAGTATCTTCCCCTCCCCGGTGTAAGTTACAAAAACCAACCCCAAATATCCGTTTTTAAACGCTTAAATCAATTTCATTTTTAACCCAATCTTGCTCTTCCTTTTCAAGCTTCATTGATTTTTTTCTCAAATCCGATTTTTCATTTCCCAGTTGTTCTGTTACCAAAAGATGTGATTTACTTTCGTGGAGTCGAAGGCGGTCGTCATAGGGGCCTTTGGTGCTCATAAGTTTCACGAAAATAGGGGAACATTCCACAGCGATAAAAAGTAGAAAAATAAAGGTGCCTGCAAGACCAACTACTGAACTTTTTTTTGTAATTCTCGACATGGCTTCCATGCGGGCTGCCATACCATTGTATTCTAAATTTTGAAACCTGGCAATTTCAGAAGTTGTCAATAGATTAAGACTATCTATCTTTTTTGTGTTACTACTCACTAACTGTTTATTTAACCTTTGAAGGGAGTCTAGTTCTATCTGACTTTTATCAGCAAGTTGTCGTTTTATTTTATAAATGGGACCGGCATTTCTTTGCTTGGTTCCGCCTGTTCCGTCAGCCTCTTTTATGGCTTCTGATTCAAG
This sequence comes from Cyclobacteriaceae bacterium, assembly GCA_029882725.1. Taxonomy (GTDB): domain Bacteria; phylum Bacteroidota; class Bacteroidia; order Cytophagales; family Cyclobacteriaceae; genus JAHEMU01. The sequence continues at coordinate 3,811 of JAOUKG010000119.1, read as the reverse complement.
TATGTCCCTTTGTTTTACTTTTTCTTCAACTTCGCCTTTAAGAGAAGAATTATGAGATTCAAGTAAGTTAATGATATTTTCATAACGGTTTTTAACAGCATTTTCTTGTTCCTTTCGTAGTTCCTGCTGCATGAGAACCAGTTCATTGCTTATTTCTTTTTCAAATATTTTTAATTCAAGAGGTTTTGAAATGGAAATTGCTATCAGGATAGCCAAAATAATTCGGGGCAAGGCAAGAAGCCAATCTTTTCTATAGTCCCCTGTTTTTCGCATACTGGATACAATAAATCGATCCAGGTTGAAAATCATAAGTCCCCAAATTACCCCAATAATACTTGCAGTTACCCAGGAATTAAATACAGTAAAAAAAGCATAACCAGAAGCCAGTGTCGCAAATATCCCGGTAAAAAAAACAGTTGCCCCGATCCCTGCATATTTCGACCTTTCAGTAGGGTATCTATTGATCACAGACAAAGAGGCACCACTACATAAATGGAAAAATTGCGTTATTTTATTCATTGTATTATGGAATGATTTAATATTATACCCAATTGCCATGCCATATTTCCGTTGCTGTAGAGACGTAGCCTGCTACGTCTCTACACACGTATCTAATAATAATTGTACAAATTCGTACACCTGAATGAACGAAAATGTTCAATGTTATTGTATTTTTACAAATTAATTGGAGTGATATTGCTGTAAATTGACTTAATCAAATCCTGAGGATCAGGTAAAGGTGATTTATTTTTTTACTTTTGTTTAAAATAGCCAGTGGGAAAACAAAAATATACAGAACAGGAAAAGAAAGACGTGTTTAACAGGGAGTTCATGCCCTATGTAGACTCGATGTATAACTTTGCCTATCGATTGTCACTTGACCAGGATGATGCCAAAGACCTCGTCCAGGATACCTATTTAAAAGCTTTCAGGTTTATTGAATCTTTTGAACAAGGAACTAATGCAAAGGCTTGGTTGTTTCGAATATTAAAGAATAGTTTCATAAATGACTTCAGAAAGAAAAGTAAAGAGCCCTCGAAAGTTGATTATCAGGAAGTAGAATCTTTTTACAATTCGGATGAAGTAGATCATCCTATTACCACTGATTTGAGGGATGATACGGTAAAGGAAATGATGGGAGATGAAATTTCCAATGCCTTGAATGCTCTCGATGTGGATTTTAGGACCGTTATTATTCTGTGTGATATTGAAGGTTTTAAATATGATGAAATGGCGAAAATCCTGGATATACCAATTGGTACTGTACGTTCCCGTTTACATCGGGCAAGAAACCTACTTAAAGAAAAACTAAATAGTTACGCGAAAAAAATGGGATATTTATAATCAGAATATTATGGAATCAGAAAAATTACCAGAAAATTCCGACGCACATCACGAGCATTCCAGTAATTGCAATGGAACTATTACATGTAAAGATTGTCTTGATGTTTTGGATATGGTTATCGACCAGGAAGAGTCCCCCACTGAAGCTTTTAAGCAACATCTTAAAGATTGTCTCCCTTGTTTGGAAAAATACAATTTGGATAAGGCTATTAAAGAAATCCTCCACAAAAGATGTAATCATCAGGAATTACCTCCAGGGCTTGTAGACAGTATTAAATTAAGGATATTTGATAATGCTGGAAGTTAATAAGGGCAAAGCAATAATTTTTTCTGCTCCATCTGGTTCTGGTAAATCCACTTTAGTTCATAAGCTTCTTGCAAAGTACCCTCAACTTGAATTTTCTATTTCAGCCACAACAAGAAATCCTCGTGGAACTGAAAGACAAGGTATCGACTACCACTTTTTTTCAGTAGAACAGTTTCATAAATTAATTTCCAACAATGAATTAGTTGAATACGAAGAGGTTTATGCCGGCCGATTTTATGGTACTCTTAAATCTGAGTTGAAGCGTATTTGGGAGAAAGGGCATATTGTGGTCTTTGATGTGGATGTAGTCGGTGGAGTAAATCTTAAAAATTATTTTGGGGATTCTGCCATTTCATTTTTTATAAAAGCACCCAGTATTGAGATCTTACAACTGAGACTCGAGATGCGGGGTACAGACTCCAGGGAAGAAATTAAAAAAAGAGTGGGTAAAGCCTCTTATGAAATGACATTTCAGGATAAATTCGACCACGTTATTATCAATGATAATCTCGATGTGGCTATCCAGTCTATTGAAGAAATATTGATCCCCATTTTTAACACTAACAAATGAAAATAGGTCTGTTTTTTGGTTCTTTCAATCCAATTCACAGTGGGCATATGATTATTGCTCAGTACATGGTGGAAGAAACCGACCTCGAAAGGATTTGGTTTGTAGTTTCTCCTCAAAACCCCCTGAAAAATCAAAAATCATTGGCACATGAGCAAGATCGATACGATATGGTTCAGGCTGCAGTATATGATAATTATAATTTTCAGGTTACCGATATCGAATTTCACATGCCAAGACCCAGTTATACTATAGATACACTTACCTGGCTTTCTGAGAAATACCCTGAACATGAGTTTGTGGTGATCATGGGGGCAGACAACCTAAATCATATAGAAAAGTGGAAAAATCATCAAGTATTACTAGACAACTATGAACTTTATGTATATCCCAGACCCGGTTCTTCTATTGAAAAAATTGAAATAAAAGGTAAAGTAAAATACATAGAGGCACCACTCATATCAATTTCAGCTACAGAAATCAGGAGGATGGTTTCCAGAGGCAAATCTGTTAAATATTTAGTCCCCGATGCCGTAGAAGCATTAATCAAATCAAAAAAGTTATATTTACAGTAGAGACACAATGCATTATGTCTCTACTACGCATTGTGTTTCTACGATAAATGTTTGACACCCCAGTACACGCAAAGGCCGTGAAAATGAAATATTTATTATTTATATGTTTTCTGTTTTCTTTGAAAGGTACAATGGCCGGTATTGTTCATGGTAGGGTAGTAGATGAAAATGATCTCCCTTTAAGTGGAACCACAATATTTGTTTCCGAAATTCAGTTGGGAACTGTAACAAATTCCGATGGGTATTACGAACTGAACCTACAGCCTGGAAAATATACTATCGTGTTCAGGTATCAGGGGTATGAATCAAGCATAGTAAAGGTGATCTGTGAGGATGAACCTCTACTTTTAGATGTCAAAATGATACCAAGAATTCTTGTTCTTCAAGATGTAAAAGTAATTGCAGGAAATGAAGATCCTGCTTATACAATCATGAGAAAAGCAATTGCTAAAGCGGCATATCACAGAAATATTGTAGATAGTTTTTCATCTCAGGTTTATATGAAAGGGAAGGGGAAGTTGGAAAATATTCCTTTTTTTCTTCGTCCAAAGCTAAGAAAGGAGGGAATAGATACATCCAGAGTATTCATTGGCGAATCTGTAAGTAGAATTACCTATAAAAGACCCAATATTTATGATGAGCAAGTGTTGTCTGTAAGAAGTTCAGGTGATGATAATAATAGCAGTCCTTTACAATACATTACTAATAGTTTTTACGAGCCAGAACTTGTTGAAACTATTTCACCCCTTTCTCCAAGAGCATTTAATTATTACCGGTTTGAATATATAAATACATTTACTGATCAGGGATACGATATAAGTAAGATCAAAGTAACACCTAAGTCTGTGGGGGACCACTTGTTTGAAGGAGAAATTTCCTTGGTGGAAGACCAGTGGGCATTGCATAGTATAAATCTTAAAAGTTCGAAATTGGGGATTGGCATAGGTATCAAACAAATGTATGCGCCTTTTTCGGGAGTAACATGGCTACCGGTTAGTAATAAATTTCATATTACCG
>JAOUKG010000118.1 GCA_029882725.1 Cyclobacteriaceae bacterium | reverse complement strand
TTAAATGTCTTCTTCGCTCTATTGAATTCAAAGGGTTTTAACCCGGATTATTCACGAGCAATCTATTACAAACCCAAATACATTCAAATCTGCACATTTTCTTGATTTTGGCACTCACCGTCTGGCACTACGCCTCTGTTCCAAAATAATCGAAAACGCCCACCTTTTTTGGTGTTTTGGCTTTCATAACGAATCCTCATAAATAATCCGGGTTAGCTTGTTTAGTCAGGAGAAAAATAGAGAATTCATGCAGGGGTGAATTTATACCCTGAGGAAAGTAAAGAGGGCTGTAAAAACAGGTTAAAAAACAGAATAATTTACTCAAGCCTGGAAGAAATTCATTTAAGTGTGTAATAAACGGCTATATATGACTGCTTTTTGTAACTTACACCGGGGAGGGGAAAATACTTTATCCCTAAAAAACTATCTCCATAACTCAAAATTTTCGCACTAATTCTCCTGAAAATAAACGTTTATTTTTTCAATCTTGTCAAGTAACAAAATTTAAATTGAGCTTAATCCTCAAGTTTGAAACCCACACCGTGAAAATTAGTGATACTTATATCAGGGTCTTTTTTTAAGTGTTTCCTAAGTTTACTGATAAAAACATCAAGGCTTCTTCCCAGAAAGTAATCATTACTGCCCCAAACCTTTTCCAAAATATCCTCCCTTTTCAATACTGTCCCTTTATTTTCACAAAACATCAACAATACCATAACCTCCTTTTTGGTTAAAAGTATTTCCTCGCCTTCATAGTTCAGTTTTAACTCATCAGGAACAAATGTATATTTTCCTATTTTGTAAACTTTCAACTTGGAAAAGGAACCACTCTCTGATCTTTTCAAAAATATCTCGATCTTTAGCAGTAGCTCTTCCATGCTAAAGGGCTTGGTGAGGTAGTCGTCTCCTCCTTTTCGCAAACCTTCAAGGCGATCTTCCAACAGTGATTTAGCAGATAAAAATAAAATGGGAACTCCCTGATTTTCGGACCTAAACTTTTCTGCAAGGGTAAATCCATCGATTTTAGGAAGCATCACATCCAGGATAATAAGATCATACCGAGACTGAAAAAACTTGTCCAGTGCTTCTTGCCCATCTTGAACCCAATGCACATTATACTCATTTTCTTTGAGGTTATCTGATATTACAAAACCCAATGACTCATCGTCTTCTACCAATAAAATATGACTATTTTTAGCTTTCATTGATTGGAAAAATAAGTGTGAAAGTACTGCCTTTATTCTCAATACTCTTTGCTTTTACCATTCCCCCCATTGCTGTAACAACTTGTTGTACATAACTAAGACCCAAACCAAATCCTTTTACATTGTGCACATTTCCAGTAGATACTCTGTAAAACCGATGAAAAATACGCTTCAATTCTTTTTCGGAAATACCAATTCCGTTATCTGTAATTTCGCAAACTACTTTATGTCGGTCTGTGAAAACCCTAATACTAATTTCTGGCTTTTTCTCGCAGTATTTTATGGCATTATCTAAAAGATTGTAAATCACGTTACTCAGGTGCAACTTGTCGGCCTGGAGTTTTGGGTTGGAACCATCGTCTGTAATACTGATTATTGCTTTCGACTTTTCAATAGATACCTCCATACTGGTAACAATCTCCTGAACCATTTCCAATAAATAAATTCCCTCTTTCTTAAATTCTATTTGTGTATCCACCGATGCTATTTGAAGAACTCTTTCCACTTGATTTTTCATCCTTTGGTTTTCATTTTCAATGATAGTGGCATAATTACGCAACCTTTCCGGTTGATCAATAATTTTGGGATCCTTCAATACGTTTGCCGAAAGTGCAATGGTGGAAATAGGGGTTTTAAATTCATGGGTCATGTTGTTGATAAAATCTTTTTGTATTTCACTAAGTCTTTTTTGTCTGAAAATCACAAAAAGTGTATATCCAAAAAATACAATAACAAGAATCAAAACCACAGAAGAAAAAGACCAAATCCCCAACCGGTTAATCAATGTACCAGTTCGGGAGGGAAAATTTACTCCGAAATAGTAACTCTGATTTTCCCATTTAGGCAAATCAGTTTTTATTTCCGACTCTTCATTTGAAAAAGAAACATAACTACCATACACCATTTCATCATTTGTACAGTCATATATTCCGTATTCGAAATCAGCCTGGATATTCCTTTTTTCGAACTCACTTCTCAGCAAAAATTCAAGCAAATTGGCGTCAATTTCGTTATTTACCATGCCCACGAAGTAATTGGACGACAACTGTTTAATTGGGTTGGTGGCAGGTACTGCAGCTTTGTTTAACTCAAAAAACTGACCCGCTACATTGTGGAGAGCTGAAACAACTTCCCTGTTGAAGCGTTGGTCTTCAAGATCAAAAGCCCGCCTGAACCAATAAACTTGAATAATACTAATACCCACAATACTAAATGTGGCTAAAATAATTACAAACCTGAATGTGTTTCTTTTCACAAACTAAATCTACAAATATAATTAGTGGGCATCAAAAAACTGAAAAATCAGTTATTTTGTCTTTTATCCTGTTTTATCAAGTGTTTCTCTCGATTAATGCTTCAGTAAAGGCACGTAAAGTTGCCTTTCTATTTAACGGGGCATCAATTTTTTTCAATGATTGAAATCCGGCTTCAAAATATTGGTTCATACGCTCTTCCGTTTTTTCTTTTATGCCGTAGGTGTTGTATAGGGCTATTACTTTTTCTACCCTTTCTGCATCAGACAATCCAGGGTTCTCACCAAACCACTTCAAAAGTAATTTTCTGTCTTTTTCACTTGCAAGTTCAAGTGTTTTAATTGTGAGGAAAGTTTTTTTACAGCTTATAATATCCCCTCCAACTTGTTTTCCAAAACCTTCACCACCATAGGCATCAAGCAGGTCATCTTTTAATTGAAATCCAATTCCAATTTGATTTCCAAAATCCTCAAAATGTTTTATCTCTGATTTTTTCCCAGCCAGAGTGGCTCCCAATGCCAGAGAAAAGGCCAATAATTCAGCCGTTTTCAACCTTATCATTTCGATATACTCAGTCTCATTTACCTCTTTTCTGGTTTCAAAGTTCATGTCTAGTTGCTGGCCTTCACAAACCCTGATTGCAGCCAGATTGAACCTCTTTAATGTATCTGAAATTTTGTCTGTATCCAGATTTTCAAGTAACAAATCATACACTTTTACAAGCATTACATCACCTGCCAGAATACCAGTGTTTGCATTCCATTTTTCATGAACAGTTGGCTTGCCCCTTCGTAAAGGAGCATTGTCCATTATGTCGTCATGAACCAACGAGAAATTATGAAACATCTCTACTGCAACAGCCTGATCTAAGATGTCATTTGGATCATCTTTATATAAAAGATAACTCATGAGAACCAGTACAGGTCTAAGCCTCTTTCCTCCCAGTTCCATTATGTACTTGATAGGGTCGTACAACTCAGGCGGACGATTACCATTATCTAGTTTTTCAATTTGTTTGTTTACCAGACCTCTTAAAATCTCAGGTGAGTTTATCATTAAATTTTTTTATTTATCTATTAAATCCCAAAATCACGCAATATGTTCCGAAGAAACAAATTTTCTTTATAAAGTCAGCCTCTTTTTCTTTCTTTACTCAACTTTTTAAAATGATTGGATACCGTTACCCCCTGCAGTTTTGGTTATTGTGCTTTAGCAGTTTCCTGTTTTTTGTCAGTTTCAACATGATTATCCCTGAAATGAACAGTTATATTACTGCTTTGGGGGGTGCTGGTTATAAGGGGCTTATTATTGGGTTATTTACAGTAGCGGCATTTATTTCAAGACCTTTTAGTGGAAAGTTGGCCGATACAGTTGGAAGGATTCCTGTAATTTTTGTAGGAACTTTTGTCTGTTTTGCCCTGGGAGCATTATACCCATTTGTACATACCGTAGCTGCATTTTTAATGCTCAGATTTTTTCACGGTTTTTCCACGGGTTTTCAACCCACGGGTACTACTGCTTATTTAGCAGATACAATACCTGTTACCCACAGAGGACAAGCCATGGGGTACCTGGGTATTGCCGGAACCCTGGGTATGGGAAGCGGACCTTTTTTTGGAAGTCTTATTTCTGCTGAATTTGGGCTGGATGCCATGTTTTATGCCAGTTCCCTTGCAGCCCTGGGGAGTATAGTAAGTTTAGGCAAATTGCGGGAAACCCTGCAAAACAAATCGAAATTTTCGTGGAGTCTGTTGGCCGTTTGGAAAGAAAAAATTTACGATGAAAGAGTAATGCCAGCTACATTGAGTATGCTGTTTTCAGCCTTTTGTTTTGGCTTGTTTCTCACCATAGTACCCGATCTTTCCGATCATCTCATGGTGCCCAACCGGGGGACCATCTTCTTGTATTTTACGATATCTTCGCTTGCCTCCCGGTTACTCGCAGGCAAAGCTTCCGATCGTTTTGGTAGGGAACCTCTTATTTTAATTGCTTTGGCATTAATAATTACCGGTATGTGGTTGTTGGCTATAAGTGAGACTAAAGACATGTTTTTTTGGGGAGGGATATTATTTGGATTGGGAAGTGGCATTAATACACCCACAATTTTTGCATGGACCATTGATTTAGGTAACGAAAAAAACCGGGCCAAAGGTGTGGCCACGGTTTATATGGGTTTGGAGGCCGGTATTTTCTTTGGCTCCGTACTTTCGGCCTGGATTTACAATAACCGAACAGAAAATTTTACTGCTACTTTTATAGTTGGAGGTATCATGGCCCTCATTGCCTTCATTCTGGTGTTGTATTACAATAAAGCACTTAAAAAAGTTACCTAAACCCGCGTTAAATTTTCTTTATTCTACCGCTTCCACTGGAATGAATGTTTACAGTGCCGGGGTTTCCTTTATAATAGATATCGCCACTACCACTTACTTTAGCATCAATTTCTTTATTTACTGTAATATAAATACTCCCTGATCCCGAGATTCTTGTCTTCACAATCTCCGTAGCAAGTTCCTCTGCTTCTACTTTTCCTGAACCACTAATACTGATTTCGGTTTCATTGGCATTACCTGATAATTCTATTTTCCCACTTCCGGATATAGAAATATCCAGTGATTCCACATTAAGTTTAGATTCAATTTTCCCTGAACCTGATATAGAAATATCCATATTTTCGGCCTTTACCAAAGATTCAACAATCACCTTTGAAGAACCAGATAATTTGATTGCATTTAGTTCCGGGGTGGTAATGTAAATAGTAAGATCGTCGGAATTCCAACTTCCCCAGGATTTTTCCCTTCTGATTTTCAAGGTTTTTCCCTCCACTTCCGTTTCAATTTTATCCAGTTCGTCACCTTCAAGTTCCACCGAAGTAGTGTTTCCAATCTTTATATACACGGTACCTCCAACTCCAATCGAAACACCATTAAAACTACCTACATCCCTTTTTTCCTTTTGGAAAGCAGAAACCGAAAACGTAACAAGGAAAGCAAGAGCCCCCACTAGGTAAACTAATTTTTTCATATCATTGAAATTTTAACCTTTTAACTGAATTATTACTTATATTTTTTGAGATTTGTTCCCTAAAGACTACACAGTTTCATCAAGGGTTGCATAAAACAAAAGATATTGTATTCATACAAAACGATAGCGAAAGAAGGGAAAGGTGAATTTAAAGACCGGGGCAGCAAGTTTATTGGTTTAGCTTTTCCCGTTGAAACCCGGGAGGAGGCAGACGCTCGCTTGCAACAGGTGAAAACCGAATATTACGACGCACGACATCATTGTTATGCCTTTATAATGGGTAAAGCAGGTGAAACACAATTTGCCAACGATGATGGGGAACCGTCGCACTCTGCCGGCGATCCCATTCTGGGTCAGATCCGATCGTTGGATATTACCAATACGCTTGTGGTGGTAGTGCGGTATTTTGGCGGAACAAAACTGGGTGTTCCCGGGTTAATTAATGCCTATAAAACTGCAGCAGTATTGAGTTTGGAAAATACCCGAGTCAAAATAATAGAACTTCGATTTCAACTTATGGTACTTTTCCCCTACGAAAGCACTTCAAGTATAGAAAAATTGATTAACCTCCACAATTTGGAGTATATTGAAAAAAAGTATGGACAATACTGCCAACTGACATTATCCGCTCCGGAAAAGGATAGAGGCGAATTGATTCAACTTTTGGATATACTTTTTTCAAGAAAGGAATTAATAAAATATAACATTCTTTAGACCCATGTTTTCAACAAATATACCCTTAGCAGAACGGTTGAGGCCCACAGGGTTTGACGATTTAATTGGCCAGGAGCACCTCACCGGACCCGAGGGTGTACTGCGTATAGCCGTAACCAAAGGAAGGATACCATCCATGATTTTGTGGGGCCCTCCGGGAGTGGGTAAAACCACAATTGCAAATATTATTGCCAATACAGTAAAAGTGCCTTTTTATACACTTAGTGCAGTAACTGCAGGAGTAAAAGATGTGAGGGAGGTAATAGATAAAGCAAAACGGCAGCAAAGTGCAATTTTATTTATCGATGAAATACATCGTTTCAATAAATCCCAGCAAGATGCCTTATTGGGGGCTGTTGAAAAGGGAGTAGTAACCCTCATCGGTGCAACTACCGAAAATCCTTCTTTTGAGGTAAACTCTGCATTACTTTCAAGGTGCCAGGTTTATACATTGAAAGCTTTGGATGAAAATCATTTGTTGGGCCTGATTAACCTGGCCATTGAAAAGGATGACTTTCTGAAAAAGAAAACCTTTAATATTGAAGAAACGGGCGCTTTGTTTAATATATCTGGAGGTGATGCCAGAAGGCTGTTAAACACGTTGGAACTTATAGCCTCCAACCACCCAATGGATCCTATTGTAATTACGAATCAATTGGTGATGGAAATGGTTCAGAAAAAGGTGGTCAATTACGATAAAAATGGGGAGCAACATTATGACATTATTTCTGCTTTTATCAAATCTATAAGAGGGAGTGATCCCAATGCCGCAGTGTATTATCTGGCGAGGATGATTGAAGGAGGTGAAGATGTGAAATTTATAGCCAGGAGGTTACTGATTCTGGCATCAGAAGATATCGGAAATGCCAACCCCACAGCTTTGGTAATGGCCAATACTTGTTTTCAGGCAGTTAATGTAATTGGGTATCCTGAAGCAGAAATTATTTTATCTCAGTGCACGGTATATCTGGCTACTTCACCCAAAAGTAATGCCTCCTATATGGCTATAAAAATGGCAAGACAAGTGGTACGGGAAACTGGAGATCTTGCAATTCCTCTAAGTATTAGAAATGCACCCACAAAATTGATGAAAGATTCTGGTTATGGCCAGGGGTATAAATATGCCCACGACTATG
>JAOUKG010000117.1 GCA_029882725.1 Cyclobacteriaceae bacterium | reverse complement strand
TCTCCGCTTGTATTCTGAATTTGAAAATTTCCGCAGAAGAACTGCAAAAGAAAAGTTATTACTTATGGATTCTGCAAATGAATCTCTGATAACTGAGCTTATACCCGTATTGAATGATTTTGAACGAGCTCGTGATGCTGCAGGTAAGGAAGAAAGTCCTTTAAGCGAAGGGCTTGAACTAATCTTTCACAAATACAAAAAAGTGCTTACTCAAGCCGGTTTGAAAGAAGTGGAATGTGGTAAAGGATCTGACTTTGACCCTGATTTGCATGAAGCAATTTCCCAAATACCTGTACCTGAAGAAGATCTGAAAGGTAAAATAGTAGATGTTATTGAAAAAGGATATTTACTGAAAGAAAAAGTGGTCAGGTTCGCCAAAGTGGTGGTGGGAAGCTGAAAATAAAAATATCATGGCAAAAAGAGATTATTACGAAATATTGGGAGTTGATAAATCAGCTTCACCTGAGGAAATCAAAAAGGCCTATAGAAAAGTAGCCATAAAATTTCATCCGGATAAAAACCCTGACAACAAGGAAGCTGAGGAAAATTTCAAAGAGGCTGCCGAAGCTTATGAGATTTTAAGTAATCCACAAAAAAAGCAACAATACGATCAATTTGGCCATGCAGGCCCAAGAGCTGGTGGAGCTGGTGGGTTCGGCGGCGGAATGTCTATGGATGATATATTCTCTCAATTTGGGGATGTTTTTGGCGGAGGTGGCTTTGATAGTTTCTTCGGAGGTGGTGGTGGATCAAGAAGATCCCGTAGAAAAGGAAGTAACCTTCGTATAAAATTGAAGCTCTCCCTTGAAGAAATTGCTCATGGTATTGAAAAGAAAATCAAGGTAAACCGTCTGGTCAAAGCAGAAGGCGTAACTTTTAGAAACTGCCCTACCTGTGGTGGTGCAGGACAAGTAAGAAGAGCCGTTAATACAATGTTGGGTCAAATGGTTTCAACCAGTACCTGCCCCGCTTGTAATGGTGCCGGTCAGATAATGGATCATAGACCTCCTGGTGTAGATAGTTCAGGATTAAAAAGTCAGGAAGAAGTAATTTCTATTAAAATACCAGCAGGGGTTTCAGAAGGTATGCAGCTTTCTATGAGTGGAAAAGGAAACGAAGTGCCCGGTGGTAATGGAATACCAGGTGATCTGCTAATCCTTGTCGAAGAAAAGGAAGATGACATTCTTAAAAGAGATGGCAATAATGTGGTATTTGATTTATACCTAAGTTTTGTGGAAGCCGCATTGGGTACATCTACAGAAGTGCCCACCATTGATGGTAAAGTAAGAATCAAAATAGATCCGGGTACTCAATCAGGTAAGATCTTAAGATTAAAAGGAAAAGGAATTGGCGACCTGAATGGATATGGCAGGGGAGATGAACTTATCCACATCAATATATGGACTCCAAAAACCCTTTCTGCCGAGGAAAAAGAAATTCTTGAAAAATTGAGGGATTCCCCAAATTTTGCCCCAAAACCGGGGAAAGGAGAAAAGGGATTCTTCGAAAAAATGAGGGAATTTTTTGGCGCTGAATAATTATTATCATGTGGTGACTGTGGGGCCGTTGCATGCAATGGCCCATTTAATACAACAATCCTAAATGATGATAACCATTCTATAATTCTCATCTAATTTAAATAAACATTGATCAAATGTAGGTGGACCAAAATGCCCCTTTGCATTGTTGGAAAAACCAAAGGGTTCCTTAGGAAACCCATACCAATAGGTATCTAATTCTTTGTTTTTGTTCTTGTCGTGAAATAAACTCAATGCATATTTTCCCTTAGGAATTCCCTCCCAAACAATTGTAAAATCTTCAGGATTGGAGATAGACTGAACCTTATTCATGAAATCTTTTTTCAAAAAAGTCTCTCGGTCATCAAATAGGGCAACAACCAATTGTCCATCAGAGGAATCCAATCCTTGAATTTCAACCGTAAGTGTGACTGTATTTGAGTATGGGGTATGGCCTTGATTTAAACAAAAAACAGAAACTATTAGAGCTGCCATTTGCAATTTCAAAGACAGTGTATTGGATTTAACTTTTTCAGACATAATTACAGCCTTAATTTTTATATATTTAACCCGTAATTGTACTTTATTGCATTATCAGGGTCTAACATCATTCAATTTATAACACAGATATGAACAGGTTGTTTTATTTTATTTCAGTTTTATTGTTTCTCACTGCTTGTGGAGGAAAGGATAACAAGTCAGAAGTTGAAAGTGAAAATACAGAAGAATTGTCAGGAGGGCCCGAAGTATTCGGTATAGATCCTACAATGGGAGTGCCTCAGGGTTTGCCTGTAGGAATCAAATCCCCCGGGTTTGGCACGCGCGACATTAACGGTAGCTCCGTAGATTTATATGGTATAACACAATCTTCAGCAGTGGTTTTGATGTTTTACAGAGGAAATTGGTGTCCTCATTGTAGTAAACACATAGCCAATTTAAGCGATTCAGTTGATCTATTGCTCCAAAAAGGGGTTAGAATTATAGCTATTACACCGGAAAACAGAGAGGATGCAACTGAATTTACAAGTAAACTGAATAATAAAATTACAGTTATTTCAGATAATACAGGTGCACTTATGAAAGCCTTTGATGTGCGGTTTAATGTAAATGAAAGCTATCAGGAACAATTGATATCTTCTAAAAACATGACACTGGAAGAACACAATAAATCGGATAAAAACTTTTTACCAGTTCCTGCTACTTATATAATTGATAAATCCGGAACTATTACATATCGACATTTTGATCTGAATTATCAAAACAGGGCCTCAATCAGAGAAATAATCGAGGCTTTATAGTGCTACTAATTGAATTGTTAAGCTGGGTTTATGTCTGGAGCTGAAAAAACAGGAATAATCTTATTGGCCGCAGGGGGCTCTCGCAGAATGGGAAGTCCAAAACAATTATTGAAAATTGGAGATGAATTTCTGATTAACCATATCATAAAAATTCTTTTGTCAGTTCCTGATTCAGATTTAGTTGTAGTACTTGGTGGAAATCACAAATCAATTGAACCTATACTACAAAACAAGAACCATTTTCGTATTGTAATAAATGAAGAATGGGAATCAGGTATGGCTTCTTCCATACAAAAGGGTGTTCGAATTTTAGAAAATGAGTCTGATTCAATTTTAATGTGCACTGTGGATCAACCTGAAATTTCTTTGGAACACCTTTTAAGAATGAGAAAAATTTTCACTGATAGTAAAAGTGGTCAAATGGGAATTGTGGCATCATCCTATCTTGATACTTTGGGGATTCCGGTTTTGTTTGATAAAAGGTTTTTTAAAGAACTTTTAAAACTACAAGGTGATGTGGGAGCGAAAGCTATTTTTCAAAAAAATAAAGAGTCGGTAACTGCAATTCCCTTTCCAAAAGGAGAAGTTGATTTGGATACGGAAGAGGAATATCGCCTGTGGATTAAAAATTCCTTTCATCAATCTAATTGAAAATTAAAAGTGAATTGTACCCTTAAACATTGTTAGATATTTTATTGTAATGTATTTTTGCGCCTTATTGCAGAAACTACCCAATTTGGTCCAGCCCAGATTTTAATTTTACAAGCATGAAAAGAGATGAAATTGTATTTTCCCTTATAGAAAAAGAGAAAAAGCGTCAGCAAGAGGGAATAGAACTAATTGCCTCAGAAAACTTTACTTCGCCTCAGGTGATGGAAGCTATGGGGAGTGTACTTACCAATAAATATGCAGAGGGTCTTCCTTTCAAACGTTATTATGGTGGATGTGAAGTTGTCGATGAAATAGAACAACTGGCAATAGATAGGCTCAAAACCCTTTTTGGAGCGGTTTGGGCAAATGTTCAGCCTCATTCCGGCGCACAGGCCAATGCTGCAGTTATGTTGGCCCTTCTTAATCCAGGGGATAAAATCTTAGGTTTCGATTTATCACATGGTGGACATCTTACACATGGCTCTCCGGTAAATTTCTCCGGTAAATTATATAACCCCTCTTTTTACGGTGTAGATAAAGAATCAGGACTCATTGATTGGGACAAAGTGGGTGTTACCGCAAGAAAAGAAAAACCAAAACTAATTATTTGTGGAGCTTCTGCATATAGCAGGGATTGGGACTATGAAAAATTAAGAACTATTGCTGATGAAGTGGGAGCACTGTTATTAGCAGATATAAGTCACCCTTCTGGTTTAATTGCACGTGGATTGTTGAATGATCCAATTGAACACTGCCATGTAGTGACTACTACCACTCATAAAACACTAAGAGGCCCCAGAGGTGGTGTGATTATGATTGGTGAGAATTTTGACAACCCTTGGGGCCTTAAAACTCCAAAAGGTGAAATTAAGAAAATAGCCTCTATTTTAGATAGTGGTGTTTTTCCTGGTACACAAGGTGGGCCTCTTGAGCATGTAATTGCTGCTAAAGCAATTGCTTTTGAAGAGGCTCTTTCAGACGATTACTTGCAATATGTAGTTCAGGTAGCGAAAAATGCCAAAGCAATGGCCGAGTCATTTATAAAAAGAGGGTATGACATCATTTCAAATGGTACCGACAATCACATGATGCTCATTGATCTTAGGTCAAAAAACCTGACTGGAAAAATAGCTGAAAACACACTTATTAAAGCGGATATCACCATCAATAAAAATATGGTTCCTTTCGATGAACAATCACCATTTGTGACATCAGGAATGAGGGTAGGTACTGCTGCAGTAACCACACGGGGTATGAAAGAAGCCGATATGGATAAAATTGTGAGCTTTATCGATAAAGTTTTACAAAATACTGATAATGAAGAGTTGATCTCTGAGGTTAAAAATGAGATCAATCAATGGATGAATGGCTTTCCGTTATATAAATAATGAGCGACTCAGGAAAACTTGATCAGGAACCAGAAAAGGAAATGTCCTTTTTGGACCACCTCGAAGAATTGAGGTGGCACGTAGTGAGATCTGTATTGGCTATTTTTGTAGTGAGTATCGCCTTGTTTTTAAACCCTGAATTTTTATTCGAAACTATAATATTTGCCCCAACAAAAACGGATTTCGTTACCTTTCGAATGTTGTGTGAGATTGGTACTCGATTTAATACAGATATACTGTGTTTTGATCAGTTCCCTTTTGATTTGCAAAGCAGGACTATGATGGGGCAATTTATGATGCATATGACAGCCTCCATTGTAGGGGGATTTATTGTTGCTTTTCCTTATGTGTTCTTTGAAATATGGAGATTTATTGCTCCTGGATTATATTCTCATGAAAGAAAAGTATCAAGGGGTGCGGTTTTCTTTGTTACACTATTGTTCTCTTTGGGGGTTTCTTTTGGCTATTTTATGGTAACACCTGTTGCTATTAACTTCTTCGCAAATTATTCAGTCTATGAAGCCGTACATAACCAATTTGATATAACCAATTATGTAACAACAATAATGATATTGGTAATGGGAAGTGGTTTGCTTTTCCAACTGCCAATTGCTACATATTTCTTGTCTAAAGTGGGCATTATTACGCCTGATATGATGCGTCAATACCGAAAACATTCAATTGTTGTGATTTTTATTCTGGCGGCAATGATTACTCCTCCAGATCCATTTACTCAGATTTTCATAGGATTGCCCTTAATTGGACTATACCAGATTAGTATATATATTTCTGCATATGTTCAGCGAAGAAAACTTAAAAACGAAAGTCTCGAAAAATTAGAAGAAAATGACTAAAAAAATAATCATTGGTTCCGATCATGCTGGTTTTGAACTAAAAGAATACTTGAAGGAGTCACTCTCAAAATTTTCAAATACTATAATTGATAAAGGGCCCGATTCACCTGATTCGGTTGATTATCCTGATTTTGCCCATCCGGTAGCAAGTGAGGTTGAGAACACCCCTGAATCACTGGGAATACTTATTTGTGGAAGTGGTAACGGTGTAGCCATGGCGGCAAATAAACATGAGGGCATAAGGGCAGCAATTTGCTGGACTCCCGAATTGGCACAATTGGCAAGGGCTCATAATAACGCCAATATTTTGTGCCTTCCTGCAAGGTTTATTTCAAAAGAAACTGCGGCGGAGATAATAGAATCCTTTTTCTCAACCTCTTTCGAAGGAGGGAGACATGGAAGGCGTGTCGACAAGATTAGCTGCCAGTAAGCCTCCAGAGATTTTTATTGGGATCTGGTATATATTTGGCATTCAACTCAGGTATTCTACTAAAATAGTTTTCTAGTTGGTGGTTTTCATCGATGATTACTTCTGGCCATGAACTTGAAATCGTTTCATAAAAAAGAGCTATTGATTCATAATTGACAACGGAGAAATCAACTTTTGTCAAATTTGGGTTGAACATTTTTCCTGAATGACTAGCTCCATAATAATAATCCAATTTGCCGGAAAACACTAAAATCTTCTTCCCTTTAACTTCATCAAAATAAGGATTAGAGGGCAATTGATGTTTAATATTAGCCATTTCTGTATCGGGAAGATCTTTATCCCATTTCCAGAAATATATATTAGACAATACAGAAGTAGTAATAAATACCAGGAAAAACAGAGTAGACCATAGTCCGGGTTTTAGTATGTTAAACAAATGCATTGTAAAAAAAGCAACCGGTACAAGCAACAGAATGTTGGTTCCGGAGTTAAGTCCATTAAAACCTGCCCAAATAAAAACAGCAAACAAAAACCATAAAATCATTGAAAAAATCAAAGTGTTTTGAAAGTTCGTAAACCTTCCTTTTAAAATTATTACCACCAAACTCAAGGCAGTGAATATAGAATAGACATATAAACTTAGGTTCCAATTAAATTGAAAATCCAGTGAATGCCATTGAAGGTTGAAAAGATATTCCAAATAAGGATTTAAATCTCTTTTTATAGTATAAGGAACTAATAAAAGTAGAAATGGAAGTAAAAAGCCATAAAGGAGTAATAAATAACGCTTAAAGATCGTATTGGTGTAAACAATTAGTAATAAAAGTACAACGGGCATGAAAAATATAAAACCTGAAAAGAAAAGACAGGATATTGACATATATATTCCGATAATAAGAATTTTTTCATCACTCTTTTCTCTAAGTTCCAAATGGTTGAAAAGTGAATGGAGGGAAAGTAAAATAAAAGTGTTGGATAAAATAAAAGGGTTAAGGGTATATAAATCAGGAGTAAGGGAAATAAGAATTCCATAAATAAGGCCTGGAATATAAGTATGTGTACTCGTTGCTTTATTTTGGGATATCAGAGTATTGAAAAGTAATATCTGAAAACACACTAATAAAAAAGATAATATATGTAGAATAGCAATAGATTTGCCAAAAATAAGGTATATTAACCCATATAACATTCCTAAAAGTGGGGGTGTTTCAGTT
>JAOUKG010000116.1 GCA_029882725.1 Cyclobacteriaceae bacterium | reverse complement strand
CATGGTATCTGGTTTCAATTGTTCAAGAATCTGGTTTGTCAATTCAGAAATATTTACTTCAGAATCCTCATTTTTATATCCACTAATCCTGCTTACATCAGTAAGTTTTGTGATCATTTTTTTCATTTCGTCTGTATTTTGACGAAATTTTTCAACCACTATTTCTTTGTCTATGGTTCCTTCCGGAATTCCTAATAAATTTATAAGTCCCTCAAAACGTGCTACTGGCCCCATTAGATTGTGACTCGACCTGTATAAAAAGGTGTCGAGTTCAAAGTTGGAAGTAGCCAAATTCTTATTTAGTTGCTGCAACTCTAAAGTTCTTTCTGACACTTTGATTTCGAGCTCTTCATTTATTTGATGAAGCTTTTCTTCAGCAAGTTTCTTTTCAGTAATATCCCTGAAAATAGACATTGACGATAGGATAACATTATTGTATAGAATTTTTGGGGTAATATTCCCTTCCACAATAACAATTTTTCCTGATTTTGATATGAATTTAATGTCGACACCCTTTAATTGTTCACCATTCATAATTTGCTTGAATATTAAATTACAATGGTCATGATAGTCAGGATGAACAATGTCCAGAAAATGTATATTTACTGCCTCTTCTTGTGTGTATCCTAATGCTTTTTCCCAGGCGGGATTTACATATACGAACCTGCCTTCACCATCCACACTTTGAATCATATCGTGGGCCTTTTCAAAAAGTTCCTTATAAGTTCTTTCAGCTTCTGCTGCCCTAATGGTAGCCTGGTAGTTTTCGTAAATTTTTTCAATGACCATCGGGGCCATATTCAAATAGTTGAGATTATAATCCTTCACCAAATAATCTCTTGCTCCTGTCTTCATGGCCTCAATAGCCGTTTGAATTTGATCGGAACCAGTAATGAAAATGGATAGATGATTTTGGTATTTTGAAATAATATCAAGCCCCGTTCCATCGGGTAAAAAATAGTCAGTAACAATGATGTCAAAAATTCCATTGTCGATTTTCTCAAATGCTTCTGCCACCGTTTCAACAGCGGTTATTTCATAATTGGGAGCAAGTTTACTTAATGTTTTGATGAAACTTTTTTGATCAACGTAATCATCTTCCACCAATATGATTTTTAAACTTCTTTCTGTGATTACATTTAATGCATTTTTATTTTCCATAATGTGATTATACGGAGGTATAGAATTTTCTTTGGTTCTGGTAATGGTTGAAATTGTTTATAATAAACGAAATTAATTCTAAAATAGCAAAAGGTTAAAATAATACAACAGTTATATCAAAAAAAGGTTGCAACTAATTTCTTTTTAAAGAAATTAAGTAGTTTTTAAAATTGCCATCTCCGGAGATTTATTTTCCTCCAATGAATTGTTATCTTACAACGAATTTTAAAATGATAATAATGTATTCAAGAATCTTTACTTTTTTACTAATTGCTGTTTTCTCTGGTTTCTCTCTATTTGGACAGAAAAAGTTGTCAAAAAACAAGCAAGTAATTATTTCTTCTGTTGAAAATCATCAGGATGAACTAATCAAACTGAGTGATGAAATATGGGCTTATGCCGAAACAGCACTTCAGGAAAGCAACTCCTCCAAGGCCCTGGCAAATTATGCCGAAAAACAAGGATTTAAGGTGGAAAGGGGAGTGGCTGAAATGCCCACTGCTTTTATTGCTTCTTACGGTTCGGGAAAACCTATTATTGGTATTTTGGGTGAATTTGACGCATTGCCTGGTCTTTCACAAAAGGCTCAGGTAGAAAAGGAAGCCTTGGAACATGGAAAGCCCGGACATGGCTGTGGTCATAATTTGTTCGGTGTAGGTAGTTTTGGAGCTGCCCTCGCCATTAAAGAATTGATGGAGCAGGGGAAAATCAAAGGGACTATTCGGTTTTACGGTACTCCTGCCGAAGAAACCATTGGTGGTAAATTGTACATGGCAAGGGCCGGACTATTTGATGATCTGGATGTTTGTTTGGATTGGCACCCGGGTGCAAAAATGGAAGCCAGTACGCAAAGTACACAGGCTCTTATTGATTTCCGTGTTCGTTTCTACGGTAAAGCGGCTCATGCTGCCTTCGATCCGTGGAACGGTACAAGTGCCGTAGACGCTATGGAACTCTATACTACAGGAGTAAACTATCTCCGGGAACATGTAAAACCCACCGTTCGCATCCATTACCTTATGGAAAATGCCGGTGATGTAGTGAATGTGGTTCCCGAAAATGCTGTGATCTGGACTCGTGTAAGGGATCGTGATCGTGACGGTATGTTGTTGGTTTATGAAAAAGTGAAAAAAATAGCCGAAGGTGCTGCATTAATGACAGGCACTGATTATAAAATAGAACTTATTTCGGGGATGTATGAAATGTTGGTGAACCGTACAGGAGCTGCCGCATTGCAAGCCAATATGGAATTGTTGGGGCCCATTCTTTACTCCAATGAAGAGATTGAATTTGCCAGAGGTATTCAAAAAGTTACGGGAAAAGAGCAGTTGGGTATTGATGGAAAGATCAATCCCTTACGGGAAACGGAACCCAACCCTCCGGGAGGATCTACAGATGTGGGGGATGTAAGTTGGATAACACCCGAAATTTCGCTTTCAGCTACCACAGCACCCATTGGTACTGCCTGGCACAGTTGGGCTGTGGTTGCCTGCGGAGGAATGTCGATTGGTCATAAGGGAATGATTTTTAGCGCCAAAGCACTGGCCCTCACTATGGTAGACCTCTTCGAGAACGAGAAGTTAGTAGCCGCAATGCGCAGCGAATTTAAAGAACGAAAAGGAAATGTTGTATATGAACCCATATTGCCCGAAGGGCCACCCCCGGTGAAATAATAAACCCCGGTAGAGACGCGATTTATCACGTCTACGCCCCACAAAACGTTGGGCACAATGTAGAGACGCAATTTATCGCGTCTCTACGACGAAAATATCAATTTACGGAACAGCATCATGAAAGAAAAAAAATTAAGAAGTCAAGGTTGGTTTGGTAGAAAAGGAAAAGACGGGTTTATCTATAGGGCCTGGATGAAAAATCAGGGTACACCCTCGCATGAATTCGACGGTCGACCGGTAATTGGAATATGTAACACATGGTCTGAACTCACTCCCTGTAACGGGCATTTTCGTGAGCTGGCCGAATCTATCAAGCACGGTGTGTATGAGGCAGGAGGATTTCCGGTTGAATTTCCGGTAATGTCATTAGGGGAAACTCTTATAAAACCTACCGCCATGTTGTATCGCAATCTGGTGAGTATGGATGTGGAAGAATCCATACGTGCAAATCCTATAGACGGAGTGGTGCTTATGGTGGGATGCGATAAAACTACCCCCGCTCTGGTTATGGGGGCTTCCAGCGTAAATTTACCTTCTATTGTGATTTCGGGAGGAGCCATGCTTACAGGGAGATACAAAGGCAAAGATATTGGCACCAGTGATGTGTGGCGATTTAATGATGCCGTGCGTTCAGGGAGTATGTCGCAGGAAGAATTTGAAATGGCCGAAGAAAACATGTGCCGAAGTAGTGGGCATTGTGCGGTGATGGGTACTGCCTCTACCATGGCGGTGATGGTGGAAGCCCTGGGCTTGTCGCTTCCTCAAAATGCAGCCATTCCCGCAGCAGACTCCCGAAGAAAGTCTTTAGGACACATGACGGGAATTCGGGCAGTAGAAATGGTGAAAGAAGATCTTCAAATTTCAAAAGTACTTACCAAAGAAGCTTTCGAAAATGCCATTGTAGTCAATGCGGCCATTGGTGGTTCAACCAATTTTGTGATTCATTTGATGGCTATAGCCGGAAGAATGGGGATAGATCTTTCTATGGATGATTTTGACAGACTTTCCAGAAATGTACCCTTAATTGCCAACCTGCAACCTTCCGGTAAATACTTTATGGAAGATCTTTTTTATGCCGGAGGTTTGCCTGCCGTGATGCGTGAACTTAACCAATTCCTTCACAACGATGCACTTACGGTGAATGGGAATGTGATGGGAGATAATGTGAAAAATTGGGAATGCTACAACAGGGATGTGATTGCCACTGTTGAAAAGCCCTTTAACCCGCTTTCTGGTGTGGCAATTCTAAAAGGTAATTTATGCGAAAATGGGGCGGTGATTAAGCCGAGTGCCGCAAGTTCGCATTTAATGAAACATACAGGAAAGGCAGTGGTTTTCGAAGATATCGATGATTATAAAGCCAGAATAGACGATGAAAATCTGGAAGTGGATGAAAATAGCGTTATGGTACTCAAAAATGTGGGCCCCAAGGGGTATCCCGGAATGCCAGAGGTAGGAAATATGGGACTTCCCAAAAAGCTGCTGGCAAAAGGAGTGACTGATATGGTGCGTATTTCAGATGGAAGAATGAGTGGTACCGGTTTTGGAACGGTGGTGCTCCATGCTTCACCCGAAGCCGCCATGGGAGGGAACTTCGCCGTAATTCAAAATGGTGATTTAATTTCCCTGGATGTGCCCAACAGAACCCTGACTCTTCAGGTTTCCGAAGAGGAACTGACCCGAAGGAAGGCAGAATGGAAATCGAGCGTAACATTTTCCAGTCGTGGATATGTACATCTATATCAAAATCATGTGGAACAAGCCGATCAGGGTGCCGATCTTGATTTTCTAAAAGGAGGATCGGGTAGCGAAGTTACACGAGACAGTCATTAATATTTATCAGTAAATAGAGGTATGAAGCTTAAAGATAAAGTGGCAATTGTTACCGGGGCAGGGCAGGGGATAGGTTTTGAAATTTGCGATCGGTTGGCACGTGAAGGAGCAAATGTTATTTTAAATGACCTGGATGAAGAGCTTGCCGAGGAGGCTTCGGCAATTCTTTTCAACAAATACGGAAGAGGGATTGCTGTAGCCGGTGATTGCAGCAAGATGGAGGTAATAAATACGCTTATTCAAACTGCAGTAAGGGAATATGGAAGGTTGGATATTGCCATAGCCAATGCAGGGATTACTTTGTTTGGTGATTTCCTGACTTATTCTTCGGAATCTTTTAAAAAGGTGATGGAAGTAAATCTGGGCGGGACATTTTTTCTGGCCCAGGCAGCGGCAAAACAGATGAAAGAGCAGGCAGAGGGTGGGAGTTTGTTGTTTATGTCGTCGGTTACGGGACATCAAGCCCATAAAAACCTAACGGCTTATGGTATGAGTAAAGCTGCTATTGAGATGTTGGCCAAGAATTTGGTGATAGAATTATCTTCATTTCATATCAATGTAAATACCATTGCACCGGGAGCCACCCTAACGAGCCGGACACTTGAAGATCCGGAGTATGAGGAGACTTGGTCGAGGATTACACCCCTGGGGAGGCCAGCTTATGTAGAAGACATTGCCAGTGCGGCGGTGTTTTTGGTATCAGAAGAAGCGCGGCAGATTACGGGTCAGACGATAGTGATTGATGGAGGGTGGAGCAGTATCAGTCCGTCGCCTTATGAGGAGTAGAGAGGAGTGGGCGAAAAAGATTAATGAGTAAAAAGGTTAAAGAAAAAGGGTGATGAGCACCTGATGAGGGGCGAAAAAGGGAAATATTGGGGTATAGCGAAGATTTTATTGTTATTCTTTGATGAATTTTTTTGTTACTGTAAATCTTTATATTACCTTTGCAGTCCCTAAGGGGAAAAATCGCAAATCAGATTGACCGGAGATGTCGGAAGATCTTGCAAACGAGTTGAGAGTTATGAGTAGAACTTGTTTGGGAAGCGGAGAAATATCGCGGGATGGAGCAGTTGGTAGCTCGTCGGGCTCATAACCCGAAGGTCGCAGGTTCAAGTCCTGCTCCCGCTACAAAAAAAGCCTTTTAGAACTTCTAAAAGGCTTTTTTAATTAAAAGGGTAACCGGATTGGTAACCGTTTGGTGTGTTTTGGTACATCTGTGTAATTAAAAGGTCTCTTTAACAAGACTTAGGATATACTCAAGTTGTCTATCATCCTTTATATCAATTTCGTAATCCCCATAACCATAATGCCCCTTATTTGAAACATTGTGAGCAATGCCTTTGGGTTCATCTATTTCACCCCATTTGGCGTTTAACCAAATCTTTATGTTCTTTTTTTGTAAATGGAGGTAAGCATAATTCTTCTTGTCTTTCCGAAATGCAATATACATTTTTTGAGGCACTACTTCAATATCATCAGCTAAGGAAATTATTCTATTTCTGAAGAGTTCATATAGCTCTTTGATTTCTTCCGTAGGTTTTATCAGGTGGTCATCTTCTGTATATACCTTTATTTCGTCCTGTACTGCCTTTAGCTCCTTATTCTGTTGAGTAAGCGGCTTTATGCTTTCGGCTGATTTTGATTTCTTGATTGGAGTAATTGAAACGGATTGATTTTCAAATCGCTTAACCTCCCATAGTTCAATAGCTATATCCTTGAAATTGGTAGCTAATTTTTGATTCTCAGTGAAGCTGGTAGAAACAAATACTACCCTTGTCTGAGACCAATCCACCTCATCTCTGGAAAGTTGCCTTTTTAGGGATTCGTTGTATTCAATGATAAAATCAGCTTTGTTTTCCAGCATCAAACTCAAGTATGTAAAGCCCTGATCTATTACACTAATATTTTTATCCCTTTTGTACTCAATGATTATGAACGCTTTTGTTTGCAGATCAAAAGCTAATGTGTCAATACGTTTGTTTTTAATTGAGAACTCGGATTTCACCAATTCCAAGCCCATTACCGTATTTAGGTTTTGCTCAAATATGGATTGTATTTCCCTCTCCATTTTAAAGGGTAATTCTTTAATTTGGTTTAGTGTACCTGATTTCAGAGCGTATATATTCATGTCTTCTATAATTCTTCAAAAAAAACTTTTACATCTGCAATTGGAGTAGTGTTATTGAAACTTCTGATTACTGTTCCCTGAATTGATCCTTCCCGTACTTCAATATCTCCGGTGCTATGGTTGTAAGCAAAACACAATGTTCTATTACCTGCTTGAAGCCATAATACGTTTTTCATTTCACCCTCACGTGACATTACTTTTATATTATTTGTATTGCGCCAAATAATACCTCCAGCTATTGCCAAAGCAATTTCATTTACATTTTGTGCATGGTCATTTGCCCGATGTAAAACACCAGATAAATATTCTTTTAGGATATTAATATTCTGAATTGTTGTAGCCATTTTATCTTTTTAAGTAATCTAATAATTCTTGAGGATTATTCAATAACAACGCATTGTTTTCAAGTCTCTGACGTTGTTCATCATTAAGGTCTAAAATCAAAACCTGTTCCGTATCATTCATTGTTGACTTTATCAAAACAATAGAACCTAATTTCAAAGCTACATTGGTAGTGTCCTTAACATTTGCCAATAGCTGTGCTGCTGCACCTACCTTAAGTCCA
>JAOUKG010000115.1 GCA_029882725.1 Cyclobacteriaceae bacterium | reverse complement strand
CAGTAACTGGAAGAAGTTGGTTTTTGTTGTAGTTTTCTTTGTCAAGTTTTGTCATGATATTCACATCAATACTTCCCATAGACAGATTTTTACTTAGCCAGTCTTTAATTTCCTGAATGGAAAGATTCTTGCTCTGTAGTTCCTTGAAATTTGTTTTTATTTGAGAATAGCTGGGAAGCATATCCATGTATTTTTCAAGTTCACCGCCTGCTTCGCCTAAAGTATTTATGAGTTTCCTGAATTTATCTTTTACAATTTGATCTACCGTATCAAGGTATGCTGTTATGCGTTTTGCCCTGAAATCAGAAATTTTATTTGTTATTTCTTCAAATGGAAGATTGAATTTTTTGCAGTAATAAACTCTCATTTTTTCGATTAGAATATCATCAACTAAAGAGATAACAGAAGAAATACCGTAGTGTGCAATTTTTATAGGTGTATCTATGGTAAAACCGATGCCCATTACGGGGATGTGAAAGGTATGTGCCTGATGTTGCATATATTTATTTTTAAATAAGTTAGTCCAATGTTGTAAAGGTACGAAAAGTCATTGTTAAAAGATATAAAAAGACCTTTATATCCTATTAATGGAGTTTCAAAATACGCTCTAAAAGCTTTTTATGTAACAAAAAGGATGAAATTTAAATTCCCTGAGGAACTGGTTTTTTATAAAAGCTCGTATTTGTAACGTTACAGCGGATACTTTTTTAAAAAGATATTAAGGGGTTATTACCAATTTCTTGAACGCAGTCATCGTTTCATAAGGACCTTTGGCAATAGCCATATTGATTAACCAAACCGGAATATTTCCTGCCGGGTTTGATTGCGCCTGATATTCTATGTAAAAAAGATCATTTCCCAAAGGTTTTACTTCCCATGACGAAACAAAGTTTGTAATTCTTACATAATCTTCTTTTTCTTTAACCAGTTTATTGTCTGCCATGGACTTGGAATGAAAAATTCCTGTTGTTTGATCGATCCAATGTTTGCTATGCACAATTAAATCCCTGTCATCAAATGGACTAGGCAAGTCGGTGACCACATAATAGTAAAACTCATTTTTACTTTTCGATATTATTTTATTTGAAATGGAACATTTGTACACCCAATCGGTATACAAAGGAACGTCAGATAATACATCAACGATTTTGTCCATAGTTGACTTAACTGTTAAGGTAATCCTGATTTCTTTAATTTCAGAAATAGTATTATTTCTTGTGTAAACCCTTATGTCTTCCTCGTGTTTTATCAGGTCCCACATTGGTTCAGCTTCCTTATTGGAGGTTCCAAAAGGAAGAAGAAAAACAAGTAGAAGAAAAGGCCAGTTTGCAGACATTATTTTATATTAAAAACAATAGTGTACAATCTAAGTAAAGATGACAGAAAATAAATGTGAATTTCGATATTTATTTAGGGGCTGTTGAAAATCTAAAGCATAGCGGGATCTGATTATTGAACCTGGATTCAATTTTAAGTTTAGATTTATATCACAAGGGCGCACTTTACCAACCGCCGCCGCCGCCGCCACCACCGCCACCACCACTGAAGCCACCACCTCCACTTCCCGATGAACTGCTGCTTTGGGGAGATATGGATGAACTGGAAATGTCGTTTGAAAAAGTAGATCCCAAATCCCGGGTTAAATAATGCATACTATAAAGAGTGCTCCCCCGATACCAGGTAGGCTGATACTCATTGTTGGCGATAGCTTTGGCAATGATATCATCAAACTGTTCACTCCATTTATTTTCAACGCCCAATGCAATTGCATACGGCAAGAGTTTTTCGAACAATTGAGGGGTCTTGTCCGGAGGGTTCATCATGTTCATTCGGTGTTTTTCCGCTGCCTCCATAAACATTTTCAACCCTTCGATTTCATCCATTATTTTTCTCCCATGAACTGTTGGGGCCTTGATTAAATAGATAAATAAACCATTGGACCCAAATAGTACAATAAAATAGACGATATAGAATACAAAGTTGATATTTATGAAATGTAATTCAGCAAGGTTCCATGAAGCAACTCCCAAAACACTAAATAATATACCAAAAATGAATATACCCCAAATACCATGAACGTACTTCATGTATCCCTTGGCGGTGGAAATCTTTTTATACAAGGCAAAAATAAGAGGACCAAAAAACAAGGATGCCATCATAAATCCTACCAGAGGAAAAAATAATTCTTCCTGATCAACTAGTGTACCCAAGGTAACTACCAAAGTAGCAATGCTAATTATTACCCCGGGGATAATCCAGGGTGTGTTTTTCTTGAAATTTATTTTTTCAAAATCTGAAGAAAGTTGATCCTTCAAGGCCGAAATTCCATTGCGTATTTTACTGTGATTACTTTGTTTAATAGTAACCCGGTCACTATTTCCGAATATTTTATTGGCTATTTTTTTCTCTCCTGCACTCAGCATGGAGTCACTATCTGACGATTTAATCAACTGATAATTATTACCAGTCTTATCAATAATCAGGAATTTTTTAACGGCCATATTGATAAGGGAAGCACTAAAGGCTTTATTGTCAAACCCCATTTTAACGACAAATCGAGTTGCCGCCGGAGTATATCCCTTTGGTGGCTCAAATCGGGCAATTACAGCTCCTTTATCTGGATCAACTCCCACTTTTAGCCAAGCAAGAAAATAATACAACAATACTAAAATGAGTCCTGATATTGCGTAAATAACGGGCATCCATCTTTGTAATTCCCGCTCTTGTAACTCTTCTTCAGTAAGAGGGGTCACAAAGCCCTTGTCAAATCCTACAGCAACAGTAAAGGCGCTATAGGATGATAAAGGTTGGTTGAGTTTATAATAAATAGTGCTGTCGTTTTCAACAGTATGCTCACAATTACACTCTGTTTCTCCATAATCTCCCGAATAGGCAGCTTGCTGAACTATTCCAGCACCAGATGGTAAATGAATTCGGGCTGAACCTTCCTGAATTGAAAACGTCCACTGATCTCCAATTGCATTCCAATAGATTTCATCGTATTCTTCAAATAATCGTATCTGGTCTGATACCTCATAGGTGATTGTATAGGTATAATCTCCTGATTCCAGATAGACATCGGCATTTCCAATCCTTAGCTGGATACCATTGTTTATTTCGCTTTCGCTGAAATTTTCGGGACTTCCATCTTTTAATACTTCTACAATATGAATAGCAACTTCATATTTATTTCCTTCATGGTCGGTCATTACATTAGGTATATCGCGAAAGATACCTCGTTGAATACTTCCGCCAAAACCATATGCGTGAACCGAAATAATTTCAGAAACCAGAATGGAACGATCCTTTCTAATCGTGATATCACTATGGTAGTTTAGTATTCCTTCTTGTGCTTGTCCTAAAAAGGAGAAAAAGAGTATAAAGAGTAATGAGAAAGTGGTTTTCATTGTATTATTTGGCTAAATCCAAGGTTATCAAGGTCAATCAAAACTTACATTGGGGGTTTCTTTTGCTGCCAAATTGTCAAGTTCAAAGTAATCAAACTTTTTAAAACTAAAGGAAGAGGCAATGATGTTTCCCGGAAAAGATTGAATTCCAACATTATTTTCACGGGCAGTTCCATTATAATAACGTCTTGCATTTTCTATATCCCCCTCTATTTCGGCTAATTGAGCTTGTAAATTCATAAAACCTTCATTGGCTTTTAAATCGGGATAATTTTCCGACACTGCCATGAGTTTTCCCAAGGCTTGGGTGATCATATTTTCGGCTTCCCCTTGTTCTTTTACAGTTTTGGCATGTATTCCCACACTCCTTACGGTAGCAACATTTTCGAATAATTCTTTCTCATGTGTTGCATATCCTTTTATGGTATTAACCAAATTGGGAATAAGGTTATAACGTTTTTTTAACTGTACATCAATACCACTCCAGGCTTCTTCGGCCAGATTCTTTAATTTCACAAACTTGTTGTAAAACACCATGATGATAACAAAGACGAGAGCTATGGATCCAATTGCGATAATAGAGTTCATTTTAATCTATTTAATGGGTAAAATAAAAAGTTGAATATAATAATTTGCATATTAACAACTTCCACTAATTTTTCGAAATAAAAATTAGTAGAATTCTTAAGTTACATTTCATGAATTTCCCGTTAAAATAAAAAATCTCTATTTTTCTTAATGGAGATTCTGCCTTTTTGTAAAACTGATTTATATTTAGGCCTGTATGAGGAGGTTATTTCTACGGAGAAATGGAAAAATCACCTCTCATCGGGTTAATTAAAATAAAGAAACATATATGTTTAAAAAATTCACTTCTCTATCTCATTGGAATTTAGATTTAATGTTACTCTTGTTGCGGGTAGTGTTTGGGATGAGTATGATGACCCATGGGTATAGTAAAATCCAAAGGTATGAGGCACTACAGGACTCATTTGCGAATTACCTGGGAATTGGTTCAGAACCCACATTAATTTTGGTGATTTTCGCTGAATTTGTGTGTGCAGGTTTAGTTGTAATAGGAGCCCTTTCACGATTGGCTGCCATACCTATGTTTGTTACCATGTTTGTTGCATTCTTCGTTGCACATGCCAATGATCCTTTTCAGAAAAAAGAATTGGCACTGGTATTTATGACCTTGTCTGTAGTGATATTTTTTCTGGGTAGTGGAAAATATTCTATCGATAGATTATTGAAAAAATAGATAAGGCTTTTATGAAATCCGGATTCAAATAACGGGTTCAAATAAATAAACTTAGAATCAATACTGCCACCATTGCCGAAACACCCAAAAGGAAGGATCCAACACTTTGAACTCGGAGACCTTGTTTTAAAGAGAATCCGCTCATTTGGCAAATTACCCAAAAGTAACTGTCATTTACATGCGAAGTTACTGCAGCCCCTGAGCCAATAGCCAAAACGGCTAAGACCTTTAAATTTTCAGTGTCAATTCCAAGTACTCCCACCAGTGGCGCAATAATTGCTGCAGTAGTAACAATAGCAACGGTTGATGAACCTTGTGCTGTTTTTAATACCGCTGAGAGTAGAAAAGGGAGGATCAGTTTTAATTCAGGAATGAGAAAATATTCCTTTACCACCTCCATGATGCCTGAGTTTTGAAGCATAGTTCCGAAAATACCTCCCGCACCTGTAATTAATAAAATTGGAGCCGAAGTTTTCAGGGAATCAGTAATAATGTCTGATTTTTTCGGTCCTTTCGTATTGTTTTTGATTAAAAACATAGACAACAAGGCTCCCGTTAGTAAGGCGATCACAGGGTTTCCAATAAAAGAGATAATCTGGAAAAAATGCTCTTCCCCAAAAGGGTGAGAGGGAAAATCGCCTATAGATTTTAAAATAATCAGAAGCATAGGAAGCAATAATGCCATCAAAACAGGAAAAAGAGGAGGGGATTGTTGGATGGGTTCTATATTTTGCTCTTCTGAGTCGATATGTATTTTCGTTCCAATGTATTTCGAGAAAAAATAACTGGGTATCAAGGCAAAAAGCGAAACAGGAATACTGAATAAAATTAATTTACCAAGATCTGCGCCAATGATTCCGGCTGCTGCTATGGGGCCGGGGGTAGGGGGAACAAGCACATGACTGGTCATTAGTCCTAAAGCCAGTGCAGCTACAGCACCAGTTAACGAGACCTTTGCTTTATTAGCAAGGGTTTTATTGAGACTGCTCAACATTACAAAACCACTATCTGCAAATACAGGAATGCAAACGATATAACCCGTTAGCAGAATGGCGGCATGTATAAACTTCTTTCCAATAAGTTGCAGAATTCTTTCGGCCAGTAGGTATGCACCACCTGAAGCTTCCAGAAAAGAACCTAAAATCACTCCAAATAAGATAATTAAGCCTGTTTTCCCCATGACATTCCCAAAGCCCTCTATGATGGAAGAAATAATTACCGACCCTTGCATTCCGGAGAGAAACCCAAAGAATATAGATACCAACAAAAGAGCAATGAAGGGGTGCACTTTAAAGCGTGTAACTAAAATAAGCAGTAATAAGATACAAGCTGCAAACAAGAGCAAAAGCATAGGCTTAGGGTTTTTATGATTTTCTAAAATACATTTATTTAGCCGTTCGTATCAAATCTTTCATAAAAATTGTGTCAATTAAGTACCTTTAACGAATTAATTAATACTTATTAGCATGAAAAAAAATACAGAGAGAACCCGACGGGATTTTATTAAAAAAGTGGCAGGAACAACCATTCTAACATCTGCTGGATTAGGAATGGTATCGGGAAAAGCAAGGTTCGAAGAGTTAAATTATAAACCCAATTCAACCGTTTTTGGGGCCAATGATAAAATAAATTACGCCGTGATTGGAATGGGAATTCAGGGACATTCCGATCATAATGCTGCATCTCAAAATAGCGGTGTAGAGCTTAAAGCAGTTTGTGATTTGTACGATGGCAGATTAAAAAAAATCAAAGAAGATTATGGTGATGCTGTAAAAACCACCAAAAATTATAAAGAAATTCTTCAGGATAAGAGTATTGATGCAGTAATCATTGCAACTACAGATCATTGGCACGATCATATATCTATAGAAGCTATGAAGGCCGGTAAGGCTGTTTATTGTGAAAAACCGATGGTTCACAAGGTGGAGGAAGGCCAGGCAGTAATTGATGCGCAGAAAAAAACCAAAGCAGTTTTTCAGGTTGGTAGTCAGAGGGTTTCCAGCGTTATATACGCAAAGGCGAAAGAACTGTATGAGCAGGGTGCCATTGGCAAACTTGTAATGGCCGAAACCTGGTACGACAGACAGTCGGCATTGGGCGCATGGCAATATTCAATTCCACGTGATGCCTCAGAAAAAACAGTTGATTGGAAAGCCTATCTTGGAGATGCACCAAAAATGGATTTTGATGCTAAAAGATTCTTCAGGTGGAGAAATTATCAAGATTATGGAACAGGTGTTGCCGGTGATCTTTTTGTTCATTTGTTCTCTGGTTTGCACTTGATTCTGAGTTCAAACGGCCCCACAAGAGCGTTTACTACAGGTGGTTTACGGTATTGGAAAGACGGTAGGGATGTACCCGATGTTATGACAGGAGTATATGATTACCCTGAAACAGATAAACACCCGGCTTTTAATCTTCAAATGAGAGTGAATTTTATTGACGGTTCTGGTGGAGGGTCAATTATCCGATTAGTAGGTACCGAAGGAGAAATGGTACTGGGCCGTAACATAACGGTTAAAAAATCAAAAATGAGTTCTGCTCCCGGGTTTGGTGGCTGGGATAGTTATGGTACTTTCGATAAGCAAACCCAAAAGGAATTTGAAGAGTGGTACAAAAAAGAATATCCTCAAGGAACTCCCTCTGTAATTGAACCCCAGGAATTTGAGTACAGGTCCCCAAAAGGATACAATGAACA
>JAOUKG010000114.1 GCA_029882725.1 Cyclobacteriaceae bacterium | reverse complement strand
CGGCATAAATAGTTTTCAATAAAGAGCTTTTTCCCCCACCAGTACGACCGATAAGAAAAACAAACTCCCCTTTCTCCATAGAAAAATCCACCCCGGTTAAAATAGGCTTATCTTCCTGAATAATAGTGGCTTTACTTACTGAAACTACAGGTTCTGATGAAAACATGGCTATTTATTTCCTTTTGCGTGATCTGCTAAAAATTTCTCCAATCCGCTATCAGTCAAAGGATGCTTTAGTAAGGCAGTAATAACATTTAAAGGGCATGTAGCCACATCAGCACCAACTTCAGCACACTGAATAAGATGCATAGTATGTCTTACAGAAGCAGCTAATACTTGCGTTGGATAGCCATAATTATCATAAATTTGGACAATTTGTTCAATTAATTCCATTCCATCGAATGAAATATCATCCAATCTACCTATAAATGGAGAAACATAAGTAGCTCCCGCTTTTGCTGCTAACAGGGCTTGACCAGCACTGAAAACAAGCGTGCAATTTGTTCTGATTCCCTTGTCTGATAAATATTTAATTGCCTTTATGCCCTCTTTTATCATCGGGATTTTTACAACTATTTTATCATCAATTTTAACGAGTTCTTCTGCCTCTCTGATCATTCCATCAAAGTCTGTAGAAATAACTTCAGCACTGACATTGTCATCTACAATATCACAAATGGCTTTGTAGTGTGCTTTAATATTTTTTTCGCCTGTGATGCCCTCTTTGGCCATAAGACTTGGGTTGGTGGTTACTCCATCGAGTACACCGAGATCATAAGCTTCTTTGATCTCATTTAAATTAGCTGTATCAATAAAAAACTGCATAGTGATTTGGATTGTAAATTGTGTGATGCAAAAGTACTGATTTATGTAGAATAAGGAAAGGCCGGACGGAAATTAGCAAAACCTGACTTTTTACAGACTAATTTAAACGTTTAATAAACGGCTGTTTGGGGACAATTTTTGTAACTTACAACGGGGAGGGGACGATGTTATTTCCCTAAAAAACATTCTTCAAAATTCAAAATTTTTACACTCAAAATCCCGAAAATAAACGTTTAATACGGATTCAATTAGATAAAATTTTATAGGCAAAAAAATGTAGGGGCTGGTGAATTTAGGCTTCAAAATCAATCACACATCTTTCTCCTTCAAGTCTGCTTAACTCTTCGTCTAAATCAATATTTATTCTAGCTTTTTCCATCTCCTCCTTAAAGAAATTACGATTGTTCTTTCTAATGATGGCTTCAAAAAACCTTCTCACTTCTTCCTTATTTTGCAATAACAGTGGGCGCACTAAAGTTGGTTTGTTATGATCATCTTTGGCCACCATAGTAAAATAAGAAGTATTGGTGTGTGTTACTTGACCAGTTTTAATATCTTCCGATTCAACACGAATACCAACAACCAAACTTGTTCTTCCCACATAATTAATCCTGGCCTTCAAAGACACCAACTGACCTACCTCCACAGGTGCCAAAAACTCCACATTTTCTACTGAAACTGTAACACAATAACTTCCAGTGTGTTTTGCTGCACAAGCATATGCCACTTTGTCCATGAGTCCCAATAGTATTCCCCCATGAATCTTTCCACCAAAATTGGCATAACTGGGTATCATTAATTCGGTGATAGTGGTTTCTGAAGCAGAAGGGCTTTTAGGAGCTAATTCCATTTTCTTTCTTATTTGATAGCTAATCTACAAAATCTATAAACATCAGCCCCTATTGGGCGTAAAAAAAGCGCTCTTTGCATTCCTGACGGTTTGTTAACCACATTGGAGGACGCAAAGAGCGCTTGTAAACTACACGGCAGAATCCGTAAGAATGTATCTGCCAATTGTTATTATTAATTCTATTTACTCAATTTTATCTATTCGCTTTTATCTTCTTTTGTATCTCGTTGAGCTTTTTTTCCTGGATTTTTTACTTTAAAAGACAAATCCTCACTTTTCCCATCATGATCGGCCAAAATTGTACCTCCCTCAACAACATCTCCTTTAAGAATTTCTTCTGCTATAGGATCTTCGAGGTACTTCTGGATTGCCCTGTTGAGCGGTCTTGCCCCATATTGAGGGTCAAATCCCTTTTCAGACAAAAAGTCTTTGGCCTTATCCGATAATTGAACCTTATATCCAAGAGCTATTATTCTACTAAATAGCTTTTCAAGAGTAATGTCAATAATTTTATGGATATGCTCTCTTTGCAACGAGTTGAAAACAATCACATCGTCCAACCTGTTGAGAAATTCAGGACTGAATGCCTTTTTTAATGCATTTTGAATAGTCGCTTTCATTACATCGTCGGCACCTACGGGTTTAGATTGTGTACTAAAACCTATACCTGCTCCAAAATCTTTCAAATCCCGCACTCCAATATTAGAGGTCATGATTATTATAGAATTTCTAAAATCAACTCTTCGGCCTAATCCATCAGTAAGAATACCATCGTCTAATACTTGCAATAAAATATTAAACACATCAGGGTGTGCTTTTTCAATTTCATCAAGCAAAACTACACTGTAAGGTTTTCTTCGTACTTTTTCCGTAAGCTGCCCACCCTCTTCATAACCAACATAACCAGGAGGCGCTCCTACAAGTCTGGACACAGAGAATTTCTCCATATACTCACTCATATCTATCCTGATCAAACTATCGTCCTTATCAAAAAGGTAAGTAGCCAATACTTTTGCAAGTTCAGTTTTACCAACACCGGTAGGTCCTAAAAATATAAAAGATCCTATTGGTTTTCTGGGGTCTTTTAATCCAACCCGGGTTCTCTGAATTGCCTTTGTAAGTTTTTTTATTGCCTCTTCCTGTCCTATTACATTTTTGCTCAACTCATCTGTCATCCCAAGTAGTTTACTACTTTCCTTTTGAGCAACCCTATTTGTCGGAATACCGGTCATCATGGCAATCACCTCTGCTACACTCTCCTCATTAACCTCATAGCGTTTGCTTTTGGTTTCCTCTTCCCACTTTGTCTTTTCAGAATCGAGTTTCTCAATTAGTTTTTTCTCCTTATCTCTAAGTTGAGCGGCCTCTTCATATTTTTGGCTTTTAACTACCTGATTTTTCTCTACTTTTATATCTTCAATTTGTTTTTCAAGATCCACTACAGAATCAGGAACATGAATATTATTCAAATGAACCCTGGCTCCTGTTTCGTCCAGAACATCTATGGCTTTATCTGGCAAAAATCTATCAGAAATATACCTGTCAGATAATTTCACACATGCCTGAATAGCTTCTTCAGTATAAGTAACATGGTGATGTTCTTCGTACTTATCTTTTATATTGTCCAGAATTTGTATCGTTTCTTCAGGAGTAGTGGCATCTACCATAACCATTTGAAACCTTCGGGCCAATGCTCCGTCTTTTTCAATATGTTGTCTGTACTCGTCAAGAGTTGTAGCCCCAATACATTGTATTTCGCCCCTGGCCAAAGCCGGTTTGAACATGTTTGATGCATCCAATGATCCTGAAGCTCCTCCCGCTCCTACTATCGTATGAAGCTCGTCAATGAATAGAATCACATCGGGCGATTTTTCCAATTCATTCATAACGGCCTTCATTCGCTCTTCAAACTGACCACGATATTTGGTACCCGCTACCAACGATGCCAAATCAAGAGTAACTACCCTTTTTCCAAATAGTACTCTGGAAACCTTTCTTTGTATAATCCTCAATGCCAATCCTTCTGCAATTGCTGTTTTACCAACTCCCGGCTCACCAATCAATATCGGATTGTTCTTTTTTCTTCTACTTAATATTTGAGCCACACGCTCAATTTCTTTTTCACGACCAACAATAGGATCCATCTTATCCTCCTCGGCCATGCGTGTGAGATCACGACCAAAATTGTCAAGAACAGGCGTTTTAGATTTCTCTACCCCTTTCTTTTCCCTTCCTCCGGGACCAGAGGTTCCACCTGCCCCAAATAATCGACTTGACTCTTCATCCGGCTCATCAGTATCTGAAGAGGCCATAGGATTTTCATTCTGATATTCTAGTAGCTCTTTCACCACATCGTAATTCACGTCAAACTTTTCTAATATCTGTGTTGCAATATTATCCTCGTCCCTTAAAATCGACAATAAAAGATGCTCTGTACCTATCAATTGACTTTTAAAAATCTTAGCCTCAAGATAAGTGATTTTCAACACCTTCTCTGATTGTCTGGTGAGAGGAATATTTGAATGGTTTTTTACTTCCACGCCGGTTGCGTTGCCCTTCGAAACTTTTTCAATGGACATTCGAAGATCATCTAAGGAAAGTCCCAACTTTTTAAGTAAACTGATCGCAACTCCTTCTCCTTCCCTGATCATACCAAGTAAAAGATGTTCCGTTCCTATGTAATCATGTCCTAGCCTCATCGCCTCTTCTCTACTCAGCGATATTACTTCTTTTACCCTATTTGAAAATTTTGCTTCCATATGTTTTAGCCCTTAGCGTAAATCTAACGCATCTGCTTAATATTTTCTAAAAATAATTGTTGAATTTATCGATATATATAACATCCATGCGAAATTAATTGTTCATTAACCCAATTTTGACTTCATTATAACTGATGAAGCCTCAGGACCCATTGACATTAAAAGATCAATGATACTTAAATTTTTTACAAAGGCCTTGCCAAACTGTTGAAAATAAGGCTCAGGTTTATAAAATCCACGCTCTGCATATTCAACTTTAGGCACTATTTGGCTCCTAAGATCGGTTATTTCGCCTTCTGTATAGTTTCTTTCATATTTTTCCGTATAAGTTACTCTTGCAGAATTAGAAAGTTTTTCAAGACAAAATGTCAGTAATTTTCCATTTAGATCAATCAATCTCTCATACTTTCCGAAAAGTATCTCTTGTAATGCTTCTCCATAATAAAGCATATATGGAGACCTGTTGTAAGATGCTTCAATCGATCTCCAATGCTCCAGCCACCACTTATTATTGTAGTTTACCCTAACCTCTGCCATCTTTTTAACCTTATGTTCAACCGGTACAATCAGGGTTTGTACTTTATTAGACCCCAATATGTAACACCTGTTTCTGTAGGTTTGTTTAATAAAGTTTTCTTCCGCCTCAATGATGATTTCATCAGCATCGGCAACCGCACAGAAAAATTCAATGGAAGGCAGATATTGAGATTCAATGAGGACTTTTTTTGACATTCTGTGAGATGTATGTTTTCGTATCGGGCAAATATCTATGAGAATATTGAATAAACAAACTTTTGAAGGAATGAGAAA
Organism: Cyclobacteriaceae bacterium; assembly: GCA_029882725.1. Lineage (GTDB taxonomy): Bacteria > Bacteroidota > Bacteroidia > Cytophagales > Cyclobacteriaceae > JAHEMU01. The sequence goes on along the minus strand of JAOUKG010000114.1, from coordinate 2,189 downwards.
ACAAGGAAACAGGAAGGATAAAAATTTGAGCTTTTATAAAGGATGGGGATTTAAATAAAAAGTTCGGAAAATCATTCCATTAGCTCCCTCCCACAACAAAAATCGAATAATCTCTCAATTGTATTTCGATAATAACCAAAAATTGTATTTTTGAGGAGACCAACAATCACAAAATAAAAAATGAACTGGACAGGCGTATTTCCCGCAATCACAACGAAATTTCATGAAGATGAGTCGATAGACTATGCTTCCTTCGAGAAAAACCTTCAATTTCAAATAGAATCCGGCATTCACGGAGTAATCCTCGGTGGTAGTCTGGGCGAAACCAGCACACTTGGTTTCGAAGAAAAACTGGATTTACTGAAATTCACCATAAAATCGGTTAACAATAAAATACCGGTCATATTAAACATTGCCGAGCAACGCACTGCCGATGCAGTTAAAATGGCCAGGGAAGGTGAAAAACTCGGTGCCAATGGCTTCATGTTATTGCCTCCTATGCGTTATTTCGCAGATTCGCATGAAACGGTAGAATTCTTTTCCGCTGTGGCAAAAAATACCGACCTCCCTATCATGATCTACAATAATCCGGTAGATTACAAGATCCATGTTACGCTGGAAATGTTTGAAACATTGAGTAAATATCCCAATATCAACGCAGTGAAAGAAAGTACACGTGATACGACCAATATCACACGAATGATCAACCACTTTGGCGACAGGTTCTCAATATTATGCGGTGTGGACACAATCGCAGTGGAAAGCCTTGTGATGGGTGCCAATGGTTGGGTAGCAGGGCTTGTTGACGCTTTCCCCAGGGAAACTGTAGTTATTTACGAATTAGTAAAAGCCAATAGAATTCAGGAAGCCATTGAAATTTTCAGGTGGTTCTTGCCTTTATTGGAACTCGATATTTTCCCTAAATTGGTGCAGTATATCAAACTTGCAGAAACCAAAGCCGGAGTAGGAACAGAGTTTGTCAGGGCTCCCCGACTTCGAATTGAGGGTGAAGAACGAAAAAGAATAGAAAATATAATTGATAAGGCATTGGCAGTACGCCCTACCCTTCCTAAAATATAAAACCCAATTACTTACTACTCTCCACTCATATTTCAAAAAACATGTCAATACACGGATTAAATCATATAGGATCAGAACGAAAAGGTTCCGGAAGCAATAAATTCAAAGCTTTTTCACCTGAAAAGGGTGAAATGTTACCCGAAGAATTTATTTCAGCCACCCACGAAGAGATTGAAGAAACCCTGCAACTCGCTGAGCAGGCTTTCCAATTATATAATAAAAAGAGTTCGATTGAAAAAGCGGTTTTTCTTGAAACCATTGCTCAGGAAATTGAAAACCTGGGGGATGAATTAATTTTCAGAGCTATGGCCGAAAGTGGATTACCCGAAGGACGTATACGAGGGGAAAGAGGTCGTACTACCGGCCAGCTTCATTTATTTGCTCGTGTGCTTCGTGATGGTCAGTGGTTGGAGGCCAGTATTGACACAGCTATTCCGGACAGGGCTCCCCTTCCCAAGCCTGATATCAGAAGTATGAGACGAGGAGTAGGCCCGGTAGTTGTATTCACTGCGAGTAATTTTCCTTTGGCTTTCTCAACAGCCGGGGGGGATACTGCTTCTGCTCTGGCAGCAGGAAATCCTGTAATAGTAAAATGCCACGAAGGCCACCCCGGCACCAATGCTTTGGTATCCGATGCCATTCAAAATGCAGCTAAAAAATGTAATATGCCCAACGGCGTATTCAGCAGTCTTCAGGGTACCGGTTTTGAATTGGGAAAAACACTCGTGATGCACCCAGCTACTAAAAGTGTAGCATTTACAGGCTCGCATAATGGAGGTATGGCCCTATGGAAAATGGCAGCAGAAAGAGAAGAACCCATTCCGGTATTTGCTGAAATGGGGAGTATAAACCCTTCTTTCATTCTGCCCCGGTATTTGGATAATAATACCCAAACCCTCGCCAAAAACATGGCAGGAAGTATTTTGTTGGGAGTAGGACAGTTTTGTACTAATCCCGGCCTGATTGTTATCCAAAACTCTGATAATTCCGACGAATTTATTGAAACCCTGGCACAAGAAATTGAAGCTTCTGCCCCTGCCAGTATGCTGAATGAAAATGTATTCAATCAATACAACCAAAAAGTCGGGGCTATTTCCACACATAAAGGG
>JAOUKG010000113.1 GCA_029882725.1 Cyclobacteriaceae bacterium | reverse complement strand
TGGGGAAATTCCATAATCTTTGTTTTCCATCACTTTCCACACGTACAGTGGTAACAAATTGACCATCGGGTGTTGGAGATGGAGAGTATTCACTTTCGGGAGTATTTGTGAATTTTGATATTGTACCTGATTCAAGATCGTAGACCTTTATTTCGGTGTTGTTTTCATCCTGAGATGTAAAAAATATTCTATTTCCAATAAATACGGGTTGATTATCGTATTGGCTGTTGTCGGTAATTTTCTTGATGAACTTTACTTTTTTATCATTTTTAAGTTGAAATAACCAGAGATTTGATGCTGTTTGAGCGTTAATTAACAAGGGAAAACAAAACAGAAGGATAAATAGATACTTACTCATTGGATTTAAAGGTTTAATAAATATAAAGGTTCCTTTTATATAATGAATAGTGAATGGGAGAATTTTTAATCCTGATAATAAATAAAAAAGGTTCAGAAAACGTTCTGAACCTTTAAACCAATTTATGTTATTGAATTTTGATAATTTATTTTGAAAAGCAAATCTTCAACAAAACCATAACTAAATTAATTTCCAACCATCTCTGTATTTTCTGGTCACAAATTTATTGGCTTCATCGTAATTGGTGATTTTCATGTTATCTCCATCCCAAAGCAGTTTTTTCCTGCCGTCAAATTGTCTTCTCCTGCCTTCACCACCTGTGCTTTCCTGATAACTTCTTATGGCAACATTACCCATGATAACGGTTTCAGTTAATGGTCCTGCATAGTCAAAAGAGGAGGTCAGTGATTTGTGCTCCTTACTGTTAAAGCCTGCCTTTACAGCATCGGTCCAGCTTTTCTGATGACCATATTCTGCCATGCCTTCATTTTTATTTGAAGTTTTATAGCCCTTGGGAAGTTCCAATATTTCCCCGGTGTTGAGATATACTTTTGGATTTAAACCGTAAGTACCACAGGTCATTACACCTTTTTCACCCATCATAATTACACCATTACTACTATCGTTGTCACCTATTGGGTGGTCGGCAGGAATAATCGGAGGATGAAAAGGGCGAATACCGCCATCATACCAGATCATGGTTGATTCTTTTTTATTTACCGCTGTTGCCGGAAATTTTATTTGAACGTGAGAAGAAGGAGGGCAGCCTTCGGGAATATACTCCGGGGTCCAATCCTGAAGAAAAACCTGGCCTACACTACATTCTACTTCAGTGGGGTACCCAAGTTGTAGTACTCTGAATGCAGGATCAATTAAATGACAACCCATATCTCCTAGTGCACCAGTTCCAAAATTCCACCATCCACGCCATTTGAAAGGGTGGTATAGTGGGTGATAATCCACATAATCAGCAGGGCCAATAAACTGGTCCCAGTTGGCTTTACTCATAGATTCAGGTAAAGTAGGTTTATCAGTTGGTGAAGGGATTCCTTGGGGCCATACAGGGCGGTTTGTCCAAACATGTACCGTATCGACATTACCTATAACGCCTTTATTGAACCATTCAATCATTTTTTGCTGAGTAGGGTTGGAGGCACCCTGGTTTCCCATTTGAGTTACTACCTTGTATTTACGGGCGGCCTCGGTAAGTTTTCTGGCTTCGTAAATATTGTGTGTAAGTGGCTTTTGTACATATACATGTTTGCCCAACTCCATAGCTGTCATAGCAGCAATACCATGAACGTGGTCGGGAGTAGAAATGGTTACTGCATCAATATCTTTTTGCTTCTCCAACATTTCCCTAAAATCACTATACAATTTTGCCTTAGGCCAACTTTTAATTGAATCCCCACATCGATTTGTATCTACGTCACAAAGGGCCACCACATTTTCTGCTCCGTTGTTCCAGGAGTTCTTTATGTCACTACTTCCTTTTCCACCAGCTCCAATTGCAGCGAGGTTGAGTTTGTCGCTGGGTGAAATAAACCCTTTTCCAAGTACATGGCGTGGCACAATCATGAAACTAGAAGCCGCTAATGCGCTGCTCTTTATAAATTTTCTCCTGTTGGATTTCATTGTTATAAATAGTTTAATTTGAAATGAATTTAAAATGGTGGTTTAACTCCGTTTATGCAGTAACTATTCGTAATAGAATGCTATTGCCTAAACAGGGTTAAATCAGGTTTTGATTGGAATTCAAGTTATATAATTATGTTTGGATTCAGGTTACCCCTTGTGTAAATATATAACCGTTTCCTAAGGTTGGGCAGGGGTTTGAATACAAGAAAAGAAAAAATGGGACTTTTGAAAAGATACCTACACCTTCACAAAGGGGATTGAAATTAGAAAGTTATAGAATTATAAGCGCAAAGAAAAAAAGAAGATTTCTCTAAAAAATGCACATGATAATTAATCTTCCAAAACATTCATGATAAATGTAGATTTCAAAATCAACCATAAAAGAAAAAACGCCATTGCCCAATAGAGGTATTTATAATAGAAATCGGTGGTGTCTCTATATCGGGTTTCTTTAATTTCCGCTTTCTCATATTCATCAATTCTTTGAAAAACTTCCTGCAATGCCAGATCATTGCTTACTCTGTAAAAAGTCCCTTCACCAATGTTGGCTATTTCACGTAATGTGGTTTCATCTAAAGTGTTTTCAACCATTCTCGGCCTCCCAAAAAAGTCCTTTCCAAAAGGAACCTTGCCTTCCTTTCCAATGGCAATGGTGTAAATCTTAATATTATAAGAAGAAGCTAGTTTGGCAGCCATGATAGGATCGATATTGCCCGCAGTATTATCCCCATCACTTAGTAGGATCAATACTTTGGAATTAGATTCAGATTCCCTCATTCTATTGGTAGCTACAGCCAGGGCACTTCCTATAGCCGTTCCCCTGTTTTCTATCATTTCGAAATTTACATCTTCAATGTAGGATCTCAACAATTCATAGTCTGTGGTAAGGGGTGATAATGAATAAGCATCTCCTGAAAAAACTACCAGGCCAATTCTGTCTTGAAATCTTCCATTGATAAAATCTAAAGCCGTTTTTTTAGCTGATTCAAGCCTGTTTGGCTTAAAGTCTTCAATTTGCATCGATTGAGAAATGTCCAATACGAGCATGATATCAATACCCTCTGTCCATTGTTCTACTTTTTCATTCGATTTTTGTGGGCGGGCAAGGGAAATCAAACAAAAAGTAATGAAGATAAAGAAGATTAAATCCGGAATACGGCGTACAAAAGTCCATATGCTGGTAGAAAGGGTTCCTTTTATTACAGCCACAGACACTTTTTGGCCGAAAAATTTCTGAAGGATGTATTTAAAGAACCAGAGTACAGGTAGTGCATAGATTAAATATAACCAATATTGCATTTCCCATTCGAAATACCTGAATGTAGAAGGGGCAAGCCACTTTAAGGCATACCAGGGTAGTGTAGAATCAATTTGATACTCCATGTTTCAATTCTTCAATCCTGTCATGATAAATTTTACTACTGTACTCCTGTAATTCAGAAAGACTTTTAATTACTTCGCTTGTTCCCGACTTTGAATATATCGCTTTGTCTATTGTTCTTAAATTTTTAAGTAGGTCTTCTTCCTTTTTTAAATTATTGAGCTCAGCTGTTGCTAATTTTCTATAGGGTAGATTTTCCAATTTTTCCATGTATTTTTTCCAGAATATTATGGTATCTTCTACTGATCTCGATAATTCCTGCGATTGGGTAATTTTCGTTTTCAACAGGTTGTAATTCTCATTGAATTTGAAAAACTCCTTATTCATAGTCCTTATTTTCCACCATACGCTTATTTTTTTTCCGAAAATCACCCAAAGTATTAATAGAGAAAAGAAGAGTAGGACTATTACTACACTGGCAAAGGTGGTATTGAAAACAGGAGGAACTCTGTAATAATTGGTGTTTTCCATTAACTTAATGTCTGCCAGACTGTCGGGAATGGCCTCTACTATAAAGCGTAAAGATACTGAGTCGGTAGCTATTGAGTGTGTAATACTGTCTTTTCCCTGAACTTCAATAGCTGAAAGTTCAACATATTGATTTTGATCAAGCTCAAATGTCGACAAATAATATACTACGGAGTCAGTCAATATACCATTTGCGTATTTTGTTGGAAACCAATGATAGGAGTTGTAAGTGAAAGGGGTAAATTGAAAAGTAGAATCAGGAAGTACAACGTCGGAAGTTTCCGGATAGGTTATCGAAAAGGATAGAGGCACTACCTCTCCAATTTTAATAGTATCCAGATTGAATTTTGCTTTTAGTATTACCTCCTGGGCTGATAAACTACCAGTCCATAATACAAATACTAACCCTATGAGATGAATGGCTTTTTTAGACACTTTTCAACGACTTATTTCTGACTTTAAAAAGTTTTATCAATTTGGGTACAAAATCATCTTTTGTATCAATTGAAACGAAATTGATTTGATTCCGATTGCTGAATTTTAATATGTTCTCATAATTAGTTTCTGAAAAACCTGTTATTTTTTCTTTAAAATCGCCAAAGGAAGTATTTATCCACATATTTTTACCTGATTCAAGGTCTTTCACAGGTACAATTCCTAATCCTGGAAGATGAGTTTCTCTTTTGTCTGTAACCCTAATCATCACAACATCATGTTTTCTGGCCATTCCCTTAAGGTTGTGGAAATAATCTTCATCAATAAAATCTGATATTATAATAATTACAGATCTTCTTTTGAGGATGTTCAATGTTAGTAGAATAGCTTTATTTAAGTCCGTTTTATTTGATTCAGGTTTTATTGTTGCAATAGTATTGATGATTTCATAAGCATGTTTTTTTCCTTTGGATGGCCTTAAATAGCTTTCTTTTCTATCTGAAAAACATAATAAGCCATTTTGACTTGATTCTTTGGCAGAAGCCAGGCAAAGTACCCCACAAATTTCTTTGGCAACATCCAATTTCTGTTTCTGTTTATCTCCAATTTGTTGAGATCCGCTAACATCGAGAAGGAAAAAAATAGTTTGTTCTTTTTCTTCTTTAAATGTTTTCACAAATGTGCCATGGCCTTTTGCTGATACATTCCAGTCGATGGTACGTACATCATCACCATATTGATATTGTCTTACATCATCGAACTCAAGTCCCGTTCCTTTAAAAATACTATGGAAATCACCCTGCATCTGGCTATTTATAGCCTTACGTATCCTTATTTCGTATCTTCTTAGTTTCTTTAAAAGTTCTTTCACATCGAATCCATTTAAAGCCCAAAAATAGAATAAAAAATAGTAAATTTACGGCCTATTGATATTTTTGGTATGAAAAAAAGGTATTGGGCCATAATAGTTATTTTGACGGTAAGTTGTGTTAGTCATGATTTGCCTGATAATGTATTGTCTGAAGTAAAAATGGCCGAGGTAATGTTGGATTTTTATATGTCTGAAGCAAAATTAAGCTATAACAGGTCAAAAGTTGATGCAGAAGAGATGTATCCACATTATTATAATAAAATTTTGGAAAGACACAATCTTACTGATTCAGTATATAAGGCTAACCTGGCATTTTATATGTCTAATCCGGTTTTTTTTGATAAAGTATATGATATGTTGATTGATAGTGTGAAGCTCAGGCAGCAAATTGAAGTGGTAGAAGATTCTTTATCAAGTCCAAAAAAGCCGATGCTAAAAAAATAATGCTCTTCCCTGATAATATAATTGAAAAATTAGGCTTTAATCAGATTGTACAAGGTGTTTTAAATCTTTGTAAAACTGATGACGGTAAATTGTTTGCTTCCAGAATTCATTTTAAGAAGGATTTCAGGAAGGTTCAAGGATTATTGAATCAATTGTCGGATTTAATACGTCTTAAATCCGAAGGAATTCCTCCTGTTCAGTCTTTGGAGTCTATTGAAACTATTTTAAAATACGTTTCAAAACCTGGAAGTCAGTTGGATGGTGAGGATTTTGTGTTATTGGGCAAGACCTTTCAGATGGCTGAAGATTGGAATGAATTTTTAAAACAAATTGATTCTGAAGAATATCCTGAATTAGTGAAAATTATTTACGGTGTTTCTTTTTCAAAAGGTAATTCAGATGTTATTTTTTCAATTGTAGATGAAAATGGGGAAGTTAGAGATTCTGCCTCTCCGGAATTAGGAAGAATAAGGCGTGAAAAGGAAAGTCAATTTCGTGCCTCCCGTAAAATTACACAAAGAATTTTTAATGAGTTAAAAAAGTCTGGTTATGTACCAGATGCCTCATCTGTTTCAGTAAATAATGGACGAACAGTAATTCCAGTATTTAGTGAACATAAAAGACATGTTTCGGGGTATATTCAGGGCGCTTCAGCAACGGGGCAAACTGTATATATTGAGCCCTCTGAGCTAATTGAAACATCCAATCAAATTCAGGAGCTGGAGGCAATGGAAAGGAGGGAGGTTGTGAGAATTCTTACAGAGCTTACTTCTCGTTTCCATAACAAATACGAAGAATTATTGCAGTTACCTACCTTTATTGGAAAGATTGATTTGATTGTGGCCAAAGCAAATTATTCAATTACAAATGGTTATAATATTCCGAAGTTAAATAATTCTCAAGGGTTTAAATGGGTTGAGGCTTATCATCCAATTTTAAAGGCGTCTCACGATAAGGAGGGAAAAGTAACTAAATCAGTGTCGGTAAGTATTTCTTCTGATAACAGAATTCTTGTTATTTCAGGACCTAATGCCGGAGGTAAATCCGTTACTTTGAAAACTGTTGGATTGTTGCAATTAATGATCCAAAGTGGGATACCCGTACCCGTTGATGAATCTTCCATATTTGGTGTTTTTGACGATGTGTTTATTGATATTGGTGATGATCAGTCAATCGAAAATGACTTAAGTACATACAGTTCCCATTTGTATAAAATGGCGAAGGTTTTAAGTAGGGCTAATGAAAAGTCCCTGATTTTATTTGATGAATTTGGAAGTGGCACAGAACCTGCATTAGGAGGGGCAATTGCTCAGAGTATTCTCGAAGAGCTTGTGAATTCAAATTGCATGGGAATAATAACAACACATTATCAAAATATTAAGGAGTTATCAGAAACCACACAAGGACTTTTTAATGGGGCTATGCGTTTTGATACTGACAAAATGGAACCCCTATACGAATTAATAATAGGGAGACCCGGACAAAGTTTTGCTCTTGAAATTGCAAGAAAGACTGGTTTGGGAGAAAATATAATCAAAAGGGCAAGTGAATTAGCCGGGAAGGAAATTGTAGAATTAGATGAATTGTTGGCCAAAACTGAACAACAGAAGATAGAGCTGGAAAAAAGAACCAGTAGTTTGGCTGTTCTTGAGAAAAAGGTAAATGACCAAAAGAGAATTTACGATGAAAAGTTGGCCAAGCTTGAGAAAGAAAAGAAAGAAATATTGAGAAATGCAGCAGAGCAAGCGAGTTACATGATAAGTTCAGCCAATAAAGAAATTGAAAAAACCATAAGGCATATCAAAACCTCCAAGGCCAACAAAGCAGAAACACAAAAAGTGAGGAATAAGCTTACGGGAGTGAAGGAGAGAATTGATAAAACCGCTGATGAGAA
>JAOUKG010000112.1 GCA_029882725.1 Cyclobacteriaceae bacterium | reverse complement strand
GTATTGTCTGGATTGATTACGGAAATACTCGTTCCCATAGCCATCACATCTGGCTTTATCCTGCCATCTTCAGTAGGACCAAAAGATGAAGACAGATTACGAATACCTTCATAATTTACATTACCAACAACAATACAACCAAAACAATCTCCTGGAAAGGTTATTTTGCCCCAACTATTATTTCCCTCATTTCCCGCACTTGTTACTACCACAATTCCTTTTTCAATGGCCTTATTGGCTGCTTTGGTAATAATTGCAGTTTCTCCATTCAAATCAGTTGTAGAATAATCCATACTTTTATCATCAAAAGTATAATAACCCAGAGAGGATGTAATAATATCAACACCAATACTATCTGCCCTTTCTGCCGCAAAAAGCCAATTGTATTCTTCAATACGATACTCCGATGCAATATCTTCCGTAACGTAGAGGATGTATTTTGCTCCTGTTGCAATTCCGTAAAACTCACCATTAATTTCAGCACCTAAAAGACTTAAAGTGTTTGTACCGTGAGGGTGAGCAGTATATACATTGGTATTATTTGAAACATAATTATATGAATCGAGAATGTTTTGAGGAAATATTTTACTGAAAGAAGAAATTGTATTCACTCCAGGAAATCCTGCATCAAAATTTCCAATTAAAATTCCCATACCATTAATACCGTCTGCATTCATAAAAGAAGTTCCAATCAGGTCATTTTGTGCAAAGGTAGAATCTGTAGTGATTTGAAATTTATTTGTATTTAAGGTTGTTCTTCCTCCCATAATTAGTGGGTTTAACGGTGCCGCAAACTCTATTCTACTTACAAATGGGAGTAAAAGTATCTGATCTTTTTGTGTGGCTGTGGCTTGAATCAATATGGCATTTAGCCACTTAGAACTATAAAAAGCCTGAGCACCTGTAAGTTCCACACCATTAATATAGTTTTGGTTTACCGGTAGGTCATCTTCAATTACAGGAATTCCCAGCTTACTTCTTCTGGCAATACTCCTTAAAGAAAGAAATTGTTCAGGTTGAGTAACTGTATAAGTACTATTAAATTTATCTGTAAAATAAACTACATAGCGGTCAATTTGAGCAAAACTATCTGCATTTGACAAAAAAATAAATATGGCTATAACTAGAATTCTCATTGAATAAGATAATTTGTTATTTCCCTGGTCTCTTCGTACCCGAAATCAATATACAAATCAATACAACCCAGCGTAGTTTTTGTTTGATTAACAGAATGGTATAAAACACTTTGATAAACCGGACCTATATCGGGTTTGAATATTACGTAATCATTAAAATTTTCTGTAACACAATCCATTAAATACCTTTGTTGCACCTCAATGCAATTTTCACAAATCAATGAAGAACCCACTGTTTCTGAAATATATTTCCCATTATAATATTCAAAAACATTTTGTGATGATATATCAAAAGCATTTGAAATCCATTCGGTGCCATTCATTGGAACCCCGTCAACCAGTATTACTTTCAACGAATTATTTTGATTGAGAATATATTTATTTCCTGATTTCTCTATGCTGTACGTTTCGATGGGCTCCCAAACAGACAAATTTTGTTTTCTATATCGGTGTACAATAGCTTTAAAATCTTTATTTTCAAAGAAATCAACATAAATAACAGAATCCATTTCTTCATAGTTATAAACAGTTGAAACATTATCCAACCAAACTAAATGATCAACGGAATACACCCAAAAGTTTCCGGTTTGCAAAGGAAAATAATCCACTTTATTTATTGAAGTATCATTCTCTGAACATCCAGTAAATATTGATACTAAAACTAAAAGGAATATTATGTTAATATGTTTCCCCATGTGCAAATATACATTTGATAATTAGCAATATGAATACTTTTGAGAAAGACTATGGTAAGTGAAATTATTATAAAAAATAAAAATACATTAGTTTTGGTGAAATTTATCGAAAAGTGCTACAAACAGTTGTTAAAATAGACAGAATCCAAAATCTTTCAGATGCACGTTATTGCTCTGCAATGGGTGTTGAGTATTTAGGATTTAGTATAGATTCCAATACTATTGACGAATCTTTTTTGTTTTTTAAATCTATTTCTGAATGGGTTGCAGGAGTACAATTTGTATTGGAGGTTTCCTGTTTTGAGGAGTCAATAGCTTCAGAACCTGTTGAAATAATTGAATCAACAAACAAAGAGGTATTGTCACAATATATGCAAAAAGGTAAAAAAACCATATTAAGTATTCCTTTACTTAAGGCCGTAAAAAGTCAAAATCATGGTCTATATTCTTATATTAAATTGACAGAAATTGAACCTCACATGTTTCAGGATTACCGGGATGAGTTGATTGAAATTTCCAGACACACTGAAATATGGGTGGAAGTCACAAATATAAATTCAGATCAGGTAGTAGATATAACAAAGATTGATTATATCAAAGGAATAACAATTTCGGGCGGCACAGAACCTAAGCCAGGGTTTAAGGATTATGATGAATTATCTGAAATATTCGAGGCCCTAGAAGATTTAAATGAATAGCCCTCCTATTTTCAAAATTATTCTGCTTGAAAATAGAAGGGCTATTTACATTTTTTATATCAATAATTAACCTAAGGAACTGTTAATTACTTCAGCTAAAATAATTATAGCCTCCCTTAAATATTCATCATCTTTTGGAATATCATCGGTTTGCTCTTTGCCTTCGATGTCAATTACAGCTGTTAATTTTTCCCTTTGCGTACGCTTTAGCTCTTCTTGTTTATTTTCCTCTCTTCGTTGGTTTTCATTGAGACTAATTTTTGTTTCAACCATTGAATTTTTCATTTCATTTACATCTTCAACGAGTTCTTTTAAATAAACATCATTATTTAGACGAGCTGAGTACCTTTCATTTATTTGGGAAATTAATTCTTTACTAATATTTCCTGTTTCCTTATACTTTGTACTTTTTATCTGATCCCAGGGAAGTGCAGCCGCTTCACTACTTTCACCATATTCGTCTGCATCCATGGCAGAAGGTAAGTTTACATCGGGGGTAACACCTTTGTGTTGGGTACTACTACCGTTTATTCTATAAAACTTTTGAAGAGTAAGTTTCAGATGTCCCAATTCTGCATCGGGGTCGTTTATAAATCGTTGCAAATCTACTACAGTTTGCACCGTTCCTTTACCATAAGTTTGTTCACCTATAATTACCCCTCTTTTATAATCTTGAATTGCCCCACTGAAAATTTCACTTGCTGAGGCAGACATACGATTTGTAATTACAGTTAATGGCCCTTTCCATGATATGGATTTATCTTCATCCTCCCCTACCTCGACCTTATTTTCTATATCCCTGATTTGAACTACAGGGCCTTCAGTAATAAAAAGACCAGTTAACTCAATGGCTTCCATCAAAGAACCACCACCGTTATTTCTCAAATCTATTACTACACCATCTATATTATTTGCTTGAAAATCTGTTAGAAATTTTTTCACATCACGTGTAGTACTATTATAGTTTTTATCACCTTTACTATAGGCTTCATAATCCATATAGAAACTTGGAATTGAAATTATTCCGATTTTATAATCCCTACCATCTTTTTTTACAGGAATAACTTGTGATATTGCTGCTTGATCTTCCAATTTAATTTTTTCACGTTGCATGGTAAGAATTACCGTAGCCCCATCAATACCCGATTCGGCTGGTAAGATCTCTAGACGTACCCAGGTTCCCTTAGGACCTTTTATCAATTTAACCACATCATCTATTCTCCATCCAATAACATTTACCATTTCCTCTTCATTGGTTTTACCCTGCCCAACAGAAATAATACGGTCACTTGCTTTTAGTACTTTACCTTTAAAGGCGGGTCCACCTGGAAGAACTTCAACAACTTTTGTGTAATCATTATCAGTAACCAGCCTGGCACCAATTCCCTCCAGGGATAAACTCATGCTTTGTTTAAATCTATCGGAGGTAACAGGTGAGAAATAATTACTATGTGGATCGTAAGAAGATGCAACCTGGTTCATGAAAAGCTGAAACACATCTTCACTTCTGTATTGGAGAACTGATTTGCTTAATCGTTCATACCTTTCCTTAAGTGTTTTTTTAATATCCTCAGGTTTTTTATCAGCAAGTTTCATGGAAAGCACTTGACTTTTAATCAATTTCCTCCAAATATCATTCAGTTCTTCTTTCGATTCCGACCATTTTTCATTATCTCTATCGGTTTCATAGTATTCATCTACACTAAAATTGTAATTATAATCTATAAGGTTATTAAAGATATAATCGATACGTTCATTAAATCTTTTTTCAAAAACTTTGTACATATCGAACGCAGGATTCAATTCCCCATTTTTCGTAAGATTGTCTAATTTATCTCTATAGTATTTATCAAAAGTTTCAATATCAGATTTATAAAAATAGAGTTTAGAATTATCCAGAGAATTGATATATTCATTCAGAACCACATTTCCAAGACTATCATTCATTCTTAATTTTCGATAATGATAAGAATCAAGTAGTTTCACTACGGTAATAGCTTCTTTTGCGTAATGTTCTGGAATTTCAAGCCTTTTACTTTGATCTTCCGCCGTTTGAGCAGAAACAGTAATAAGAGTAAATACAAAGCCAAACAACAAGGGGAATATTTTTTTCATCGTCAACACAGTTTCTATTTCGTTCTAGAAATAAATATAAGCAGAAAAGATACCAAACTTTTATTTGAGTAATAAAAAAGTAAAAAGGCCACTAAAATTTAGAGGCCTTTTACATTTAGGTTTAGGTTGAAATTTAATCGATTACTTTTTCATAATCAAATTCTTCCAAGAATTTAGCTGCTTGCTCAACATTTTGGAAGGTATAATTCTTTTTATGACCATCGTTTGCAATTATTTCAACTCGAATAGAGTTTATCAAACGTTGATCGGCAAATCTAAGCATGTGAGGATCTCTATGATCAATAACTTCGTTACTCGCAATATGGAATTGAGTAGCACGAATAGAACCACAATAGTTACACTCATAATGTTTTATTAATTCACCTTCTTCAGTATCAGTTGGTTGCTTAACAATTTCTTCTCGTATAACTTTCATTGTGTAGAATCCACAATTGTTACACTGAAGTGCAGTAAGGTGACCAGGGTATTTTTCAATTTTAACATCTCCGGTCTCTTCGTCATACCAAACATCGTAATCAACAGAGAAAGCCTCTTCTTCAGCTTGCATACCTTCATCAAGGTGAACATCTTCTTCATCTTCGCTAAGCAACCTCATTTTATTACCCGTTTTAGGATTTACCCTGGGTGTATAACGATACCTCTTTAATTTTATATCCAATTTGGAAGGGTAATAAAATTTTAAAATCAAATTGAATACATAACCAAAAAGAGTGGCTACACAAAATCCAATAAATGCTCTAACACCAAACCATATTTCATCAAATTGAATACTTCTGGCATAAAGGTTAATCAATGAAAAGACTGTTACAGCCAAACTGTAAAAAACCAATTTGTATGTTTTAATTTCATTTTCAGTAACATAATCAAACCTGGCCTTTAAATCAGCAATCGTAGCCACTTTAATTTTGTGATAAAGAAAAATCAACAATGCTATAACGGCAAAAACCAAGGCTGCCCATTCCATAACATTATGGTAAGCATCCAAGAAGTCGTTCATGTTATTTTGTTCCATAATTATATTTTAAAATTTAGTCTAATTACTTAAAAAATACTATCATATTCAATAGAATATGTATAAAATTAATATAGTTTCTTTAGTGATTCTTTCTATTCACTCATACAAATTTAAAAGAAAAAATGAATTCTTCCAGTACTTAAAAGGGTATGTCAAAATATATTTTTAACAAAATGTGCAATTTTACACAACAAAAATTTGGATATATGGTTTAAATGTCTGTATATTAGCATATATATTTTTTTAACTGTGCAAAACTACACTATAATGACTGACAAATTAAACGAAAAAAGAGTTGAGAGAGAACTTAAGTTATTCATTGATCGCCATTTTGTTTCTCCAAATAAATGCAAAGATTTAAAACAAATCCAGTTTTACATACGCGAACTTAGTCAAAAAATCGAATACTTAAAGGAAAACTTTAACTATGTGCCGGATTTAGCGTATAATTTACTAACCGAATACAATAGAATCCAGAATAAAACAATACATTTCACTTTTCAACGGTTATATTGTTAATAAATATGCACGAAAAGCAAATGCGATATATCCCCTCTCCTACCCCACTGAAATTCTCTGTGGTTTACACTGCAACGTCTAATTCTTCGGGACGAATGCAATATCACAGGATAGAACCGGGTAAAGCTAAAACGAGAATAAGTCGTTCTGAATTTATTACGGCATTCAATTCACAACACATCATTGCAATACGCCCCATTCCTCAAAAAGAAAATATAGACACTGTTTTACAGTTGGAAATTTATCTATAAAAAAAACCGCAATACCCTATGTCTTTTTTCAATAAAACATAAAGCATTGCGGCTACTTATCAAGTATCAGGCATTTCTGCCTATTAACCCATTCTAATTATAAAACCTTTTCATTTTATTCATCAACTGGTCAAAGATTGGTTGTGTAAATAAAATAAACATATCCTGATCATTTGGCGGTTGAGCTTCCCTTTGTCCTACAATTGTTTTTTGCTCGTCAGTCAATGCCCTTTCGTCTCCATTAAAATATCCCCACTGAGATTTCCATATATATTCACCGTTGAATTTTTCTGTAGAAATCAGGGAGCCCGTTTTTGCGTCCAAAATTTTCATGTCAAGAGTTCCAAAACTTTTCACTGTCTTTTCAAAAATAAACACTTTGGCTTTTACAGTTGAATACACATTAATATTTGTATCGGCTTTGATCTCATTGTACCCAAATAACGAAGCGTACATAGCTGAAGAAACTTCCGAGGAAGCTAATAAATGAGATTCATCGTTGCCATTTCCTGAATTACCATTTCCTTTTTTAGGATTCTCTTTTTTATCCTCGCTATTATTACTTTTTGCTGCTTCTACCTTATATCCTGTACCGTCACAACCTCCCAAAACATCTCCATGGTCTAAATGAGCTTTTAAGGCTGAAGTACTTACTTCGATAGTTTGTGTTTTATTACTTCCAGCATTATGACAAATACGGACTTTCATATTGCTGCTACTATTGCAATCGTAAAGTTTATCACCATGTCCCAAATGAGCACTCAATGCATTTTCATTAATATTAATTATTTGGTTGGTATTATTTACTGCATGACAAACACTTACAGTATATTTTCCAGCTTTGGTACTATTGGTAGTGTTCGTATTTGTTCCTGTAGTTCCTGTAGTTCCTGTATTTGAAGTTGATACAGTACCCGTAGTGGTATTGTTATTGGTACTATTGGTGGCTGTATTAGTGTTACTTTCTGTATTACCTGTGTTTGTTGTGTTGTTCACGTTGGTATTTGAAGAAGTATTTACTGCAGTATTTGTAGTGTTATTTACATTCGTACTATTTGAAGTATTCGTATTGTTGGTATTCGTGGTATTTA